>NZ_WNJX01000014.1:0-52569 GCF_010892375.1 Granulicatella sp. zg-84
CAATGATTTTTTATGTCGAATGTCACACTCTGATATGTTTTCATGATCAAATGTGATGTTTTTATCCTTTAATTGTAGTAAGATTTCTGTTATATTAGACATAGGCAATTTCTCCTTATTATTTGGTGGTACTTTTAATTTAAGAGAAAATTGCCTTTTTGTCTACATAAAATTAGGGTTGGTGGCTTATGCCATCAACCCTAAAAATTATACAGCCGTTTTTACTACCTTTTTCATTTGATATGATGTCTGGTACCATGCACATTAGTATTCTTTTTATAAAGAACAAACGTTTTGTACATTATTTGTTCGCATTCATATTGATATTCGTATATATCGAATAGATATGAGTGAATTTATTTGTTATAATTAGACAAATTGATTTCTTTTTGTAGTTTTTTTCACTAAAGTATAGTAATATCAATATAGAATATTTAAGAAAACGAGGGCATTGAGATGAGTGAAAATATAAGTAAAATTCCAAATGCTACGGTTAAACGTTTACCTTTGTATCATCGTTACTTACAGTTATTATTAGACTCTGGTAAAACAAGAATTTCATCTGCTGAATTAAGTGAGATTATTAAAGTAGATAGTGCGACTATACGCCGTGACTTTTCACATTTTGGAGAACTTGGAAAACGAGGGTATGGGTATGATGTTGAGGCTTTATTAGCCTTTTTCAATAAAACATTAAATCAAGATCGACTGGCACATGTGGCGCTTGTTGGTGTTGGGAATTTAGGACATGCGTTGTTAAATTATAATTTCCAACAAAGTAATAGTGTGCGTATTAGTGCAGCGTTCGATGTGTCAAAAGACATTGTTGGTACAATTCAAAGTGGTGTACCTATATATGATATGAATGATATGGAAAAGCAGTTAAAAATACAAAAAATTGATATTATCATTTTAACGGTACCACAAACTGTTGCTCAAGAAACAGCAGAAATAGCCGTAAAAGCAGGTGTAAAAGGGATTTTAAACTTTACACCACTACGTTTATCTGTGCCAGAAGGTGTACGTGTACAAAATGTTGACTTAACAAATGAATTACAAACATTGATTTATTTCTTGGATAATGTTGAATAATACAAAATAAGGAGGAATCGTATGGCAAAAGACAAGAAATCTTTTTATTTAACAACGCCTATTTATTATCCGAGTGGGAATCTGCATATAGGGCATGCTTATACAACGGTTGCAAGTGATGCAATGATACGTTATAAAAAATTACAAGGATTTGATACTTATTTTTTAACAGGAACAGATGAGCACGGACAAAAAATCCAGCAAAAAGCGCAAGAGTCTGGAGTTACTGAAATAGAATTTGTAGATAATATTATTCATGGTATTAAATCGTTGTGGGAATTATTGGATATTTCTTATAACGATTTTATTCGTACGACACAGACAAGACATAAAGAATCTGTTCAAAAAATCTTCCAAAAATTAGTTGATAATGGAGATATTTATTTAGGTGAGTACGAAGGGTGGTATTCTGTATCTGATGAGGAATATTTTACAGAATCACAATTACAAGAAGTGTTTCGTGATGAAAACGGAAAAATGATTGGTGGTATTGCGCCGAGCGGTCATGAAGTACAACTTGTGAAAGAAGAATCTTACTTCTTTAGAATGAGTAAATATGCAGATAGATTATTGGCATATTATGAAGAACACCCAGATTTTATTCAACCAGAATCACGTCGTAATGAGATGATTAACAATTTTATTAAACCGGGTTTAGAAGATTTAGCGGTATCGCGTACATCGTTTGATTGGGGTATTAAAGTACCAAATGATCCAAAACATGTTATTTACGTATGGATTGATGCATTATCAAACTATATTACGGCTTTAGGATATGGTTCAGATGATGAAACACTCTTTAACAAATATTGGCCAGCAGATGTGCATTTTATTGGAAAAGAAATCGTTCGTTTCCATACGATTTATTGGCCAATTATGTTAATGGCACTTGATTTACCATTACCTAAGAAAATTTTTGCACACGGTTGGTTATTGATGAAAGACGGGAAAATGTCTAAATCAAAAGGAAATGTTGTTGATCCAAATACATTAATTGAACGTTATGGATTAGACGCATTGCGCTATTATTTATTACGTGAAGTACCATTTGGTTCAGACGGTATTTTTACACCAGAATCTTTTGTAGAGCGTATTAACTATGACTTAGCAAATGATTTGGGGAATTTATTAAATCGTACGATTGCGATGATCAATAAATATTGTGGCGGTGTGATTCCAAGTTTTACACAACCTGTTTCTAATTATGATTCAGAACTGATACAAGCGTCAAAAGATATGATTGATGAAGTCGAACAAGCAATGGATAATATGCAATTTTCAGTGGCATTAACAGCTATTTGGAAATTTGTTTCTCGTACAAATAAATATATTGACGAAACAACACCATGGGCAGCAGTAAAAGACGACACAAGACAAGAGGAATTGGCACGTACAATGAACTATTTAGCAGAAAGTTTACGTATCATTGCTGTTTCTTTACAACCGTTTTTAATAGATACACCAAAACGTATTTTTGAGCAACTATGTATTGAAAATGAAACATTAAAAGATTATCCGTCTATGCACACATTTGGTGTTATTCCAGTCAACACAAAAGTTGTGGAAAAAGGAGAACCGATTTTCCCACGTTTAGATATGGATATAGAAGTTGCGTATATTAAAGAACGTATGGCAGCAGGAGCACCAGTAAAAGAAGAGGTAGAGGTTTTTGAACCTGAAAAAACAGAATTAAGTTGTCAAAAAGATGCGATTGTTTATGAAGATTTTGATAAAATTGAATTAAAAGTCGCGCAAGTTGTTGATTGTTCACGTGTTGAGGGCGCTGATAAACTATTAAAATTCAGACTAGATGCAGGTGATAAAGGAGGACATCGTCAAATACTATCTGGTATTGCGCAATGGTATCCAAATCCTGAAGAGTTTATAGGGAAAAAAGTTGTGATTGTTGCAAATTTAAAACCACGTAAACTAAGAGGGTATATTAGTCAAGGTATGATTTTATCTGCTGAGAAAGACGGTCAACTACAAGTTGTTTTTGCTCCAGAAGAATCACAAATTGGTTCAACAGTAGCGTAATGAGTAAATGCAGCGTTAAACCGAACTCGGTTTAACGCTGTTCTTTTGATTAGGAGTTATCATGAAAGATTTTAAAGTAATTGATTTACATAAAACATATGGCATTAAAACTTTATTAAATGGTGTTTCATTTCATATTCGTGAAGGTGAACATATAGGACTAATTGGACAAAACGGAACTGGAAAAAGTTCTTTGATGTCTATTTTAAGTAGAGAAGATGTAGCAGATAGTGGAGAGATTGAATGTGCCAATGACTTTAGAATTGGTTATTTAAAGCAAAATCCATTTTTATCTGAGCAGGATACGGTTTTTGAAGCGGTTTATAATGGAGATGCACCTTTATTACAAGTGGTTAAACAATATGAGCAGGCTGTTTTGGCACTAGAGCAAGACCCTGAAAATCCAGTTTATCAAAAACAATACACACACGCAGAGCAGCAGATGACGCAAACGAATGCTTGGCAGTACGATGTTCAAATTAAAACGATTTTAACAAAATTAGGTATTCTAGACTTAACGCAAAAAATTAGTACACTTTCGGGTGGTCAGAGAAAACGTGTGGGATTAGCGCAAGTGTTAATTGAAGAGCCTGATTTGTTACTTTTAGATGAGCCGACAAACCATTTAGATTATGAAAGTATTGAATGGCTTGAACAATATTTAGCGCAGTATAAAGGAGCATTGATTTTAGTCACGCATGATCGGTATTTTTTAGAACGTGCTGTAACCAAAATGTTTGAATTGATAAATGGAAAAATTGAGGTTTATGAGGGAAATTACGAAACGTATTTAGAGCAAAAATCTCAAAGACAAGCTATTCAAGAGCGTATGCACGCTAAAATGGAAAAATTGTATACTAGTGAATTAGCGTGGATGCGTCAAGGAGCACAAGCAAGAACGACAAAACAACAGGCACGTATTCATCGTTTTAAAGAGATTGAAGAACAAGTCAAAAATAAAGTCGAAACACAAACGATGTCATTGAATGTAGAAGGCTCACGATTAGGAAAACGTGTCTTTGAGTGTGAACAGGTTACTTTAACCGTAGGAGAACATACAGTTGTGGAAGATTTTACATATATTGTTCAAACGCATGATAGATTAGGAATTGTTGGAGAAAACGGTGTTGGTAAAACGAGCTTGCTACACGCATTTGCACAAAATCTACCCTTTACAAGTGGTTTATTTAAAGTTGGAGAAACTGTTAAAATTGCCTATTACAAACAATTATCAGACGACTTGCCAGAAGATAAACGAGTGGTTACTTATATGCAAGAAGTAGCAGAGGAAGTTGAAGTGGGACAAGGGCAAAAAATGAGTGTGACAGAATTACTGGAAACATTTTTATTTCCTCGTCATATGCATGGTGCTCTTATCGGAACATTATCGGGAGGAGAAAAAAGACGTTTATATTTATTGCAGTTGCTTATTCAAAAGCCTAATGTATTACTATTGGACGAACCAACAAATGATTTAGATATTGCGACGTTACAAGTATTGGAAGATTACTTAGACACTTTTTCCGGGGCTGTGATTGTTGTGTCACATGATAGATATTTTTTAGACAGAACAACAGATAAACTTATTGTATTAAATGGGAATGGACAATACGATACATTTATTGGAAGTATGACGGATTATTTAGAGAAAAAGAAAATAGAGAATGTCCATGAAAAAAGAGAAAGGGCAATATCATTCGTTGAACAAGAACAAAAAACAGTGAAAAAGCGTATGACGTATCAAGAGAAAAAAGATTGGGAAACGATTGAGGATGATATTACTCATTTAGAACAAGAAATTGCAAAAATTCAGGAAGAAATGGTACAACAAGCAAGTGCATTTGATATATTGCAGTCATTACAGCTTGAGCTAGAAGAGAAAGAAGCCTTACTCTTAGATAAAATGGAGCGCTGGGAATATTTAAGTACATTTTATGATGCCTAAAAATCTATATTGAAAACGGTTATCATATCTTTTATAATGAACAAAAATGATAAAATAAATGGAGGAACTATGTTAAAGAAAAGTTTTTTAACAGCTTTGTTGTTATTTGGTATTTTCTTTGGTGCAGGAAATTTAATTTTTCCACCAGCATTAGGATTATATTCTGGACAATATTTTTGGCCTGCAATGACAGGGTTTGTATTATCAGGAGTGGGTGTCGCTGTTTTAACTCTAATTATTGGAACACTTGGAAAAGATGGCTATAAAAAAGAAATAGAGGGGAAAATATCAAGATGGTTTTCTGCCTTATTTTTATCTGCTTTATATTTAACGATTGGTCCATTTTTTGCTATTCCACGTACAGCGACAACATCATTTGAAATTGGTGTAAAAGTATTCATACCTGAAAATAGTTTACAAATAGGTTTGTTTATTTTTACTGTATTGTATTTTGGATGTGCGTATTTATTATCGGTTAATCCAAATAGTATTTTAAAAAGTGTTGGTAAAATTTTAACACCGATGTTTGCTCTTATGATTGTGGTTGTGATGGTATTAGGTATTATGAAATATCATCAAAATCCAGTGTCAATAGCTAGTCCAGAGTATGTTCAAGCGCCTTTTTTAACAGGATTTATTGAAGGATATAATACCTTAGATGCATTAGCAGCCATTGCTTTTTGTGTGGTTGCGTTACAGACATTGAAACAGTTTGGGTTTCAATCAAAAAAAGAGTATTTACAAACTATTTGGGGTGTAGGTATTTTAGTAGCAATTGGATTTAGTGTTTTTTATGTAGGATTAGGGCTATTAGGAAATAAATTTCCTGTTCCACAAGAGGTTTTGTCTAATAGTAACATTAACAAAGGGGCTTATTTATTGACAGAAATTACGAAAGATTTATTTGGTTCGGTAGGCCAATATTTCTTAGGAGGTATGGTTATTTTAACGTGTTTTACAACAACAGTTGGTTTAATTGTATCTGCCAGTGAATTTTTTAGTGAATTATATTCAAAAATTAGTTATAAAATGTATGCAAGAGTATTTACATTAGTAGGCTTAGTCATTGCTAATTTAGGATTAAGTAATGTGATTAAATATTCAGTTCCAGTTTTATTGATATTATATCCGATTGCGATTAGTATTGTATTGCTTGTGATTGTGAATAAGTTTGTCCCAATGTCTAAATTTGGTATGCAATTAACCGTGGGAGTGGTTGTATTCATTTCTATTTTCTCTGTGATTAAAGTGAGTGGTATTTCAGAGGTATTGGCACAGTTGCCACTGACGAAACAATCATTGGGTTGGCTATTACCAGATATAGTCTGTATGCTGATTGCATGTGTTTTGCCTAATAGACAGCTCGGAGAACCTTTTGATTTTTCAGTTATGGTACATAAATAAACAAACAACGTGAAGTGACGAGGTTACTTCACGTTGCTTATTTTTAGGGTATAATTATTATTCAATTAGACTAAGGGTGTACATCTTGCATAAATATTAAAAAAATGATATAGTTTTGTTGTATAGGTCTTTAACGTTATTCCGTGAGATAACAAAGAAAGAATTGAATAATCAAATTTTTCAGGCCGAATACCATTATTTCGGGCTTTTTTTATGCCCAAAAATATAGGAGGAAAATATGGAAAAGAAATTATTATTAGACGTGCATCAAAAGCCGGAATGGAAAATGGGATTATTATTGAGTGTGCAACATATTTTTGCGATGTTTGGTGCAACGATTTTAGTACCGATTTTACTGAACATGTCTGTATCAGTAGCGTTGTTTTGTAGTGGATTAGGGACATTGATCTATATACTTGCTACAAGAGCAAAAGTTCCTGTTTATTTAGGTTCTTCGTTTGCGTATATTAGTGCAATGAGTTTAGCTATTCAACAAAAAAATGGGGATATTTCAGCGGCACAAACAGGTATTATTTTAGTTGGTTTTGTTTATGTATTGATTGCCGGTGTGATTAGTGTAATTGGGACAAAATGGGTAGATAAATTATTACCACCTATTGTGATTGGACCAATGATTATGGTTATTGGATTAGGTTTAGCAAATTCAGCCGTAACAAATGCAGGTTTTATAAAAGATGCTGATTTGAAACAAATTTTTGTTGCAGTCGCAACATTTCTAGTGACAGCTTATATCAATACAACGGCAAAAGGCTTTTTCAAAATTATTCCGTTCTTACTAGGTATTTTAGCGGGATATATTGTCGCAATATTTGTTGGATTAGTTGATTTTTCTGCCGTAGTGAGTGCACCATGGATTAGTATTCCTGATTTTTCTTTACCATTTGCAACACCATGGTTTAAATCATATACATTAGATTTTGGAGCAGAATCATTGGCAATCGTTCCGATTGCGATTGTGACGATTTCAGAGCATATTGGAGATCACACAGTATTAGGTGAAATTTGTAAACGACAATTTTTGAAAGATCCAGGATTAAAATGGACGTTAATTGGAGATGGTGTAGCAACCTCTGTATCAGCCTTTTTGGGAGGACCAGCTAATACAACATACGGAGAAAATACGGGTGTCATTGGTATGACACGTATTGCTTCTGTATCTGTTATTCGTAACGCTGCATTGATTGCGATTGGGTTGAGTACATTAGGTAAATTTACAGCACTTATTTCTACTATTCCAACGGCAGTTATCGGTGGGATGTCTATTCTTTTATATGGAGTTATTGCAAGTAATGGTTTAAAAGTGTTGATTGAAGCAAAAGTAGACTTTGGTTTATCTAAAAATTTAATTATCGCAAGTGCAATGTTGGTTTTAGGACTTGGTGGAGCGGTTTTACAAGTAACACCAGAATTGACACTATCAGGGACAGCACTAAGTGCTTTAGCGGGGATTATTTTGAATTTAATTTTACCAAATAAAAAAGGCGAAGCAGGAAAAGAAGTGTTATAGATAAGAGGCATCTTTGATACTAAATAGATTTTACACAAAAGACGTATACGTTAAATAGTCACGGGCTATTTAACGTATTTTTGTAAGGAATATCCAAAAAGAGCAGTGTTTTATAGTGTACATATATATTGATAAAATGTATTTTTTAATAAATTATAAAAAAATTACGTTTTATCATAGACAAAATTATTCAAAACTTGCTATACTTTTAGTAACTATAAAATTGTATAGGCAAGATAGGAGGATAGTGCTATCACTGATAGCTTTTATATGGCAAAAGTAAATAAAAATAGTGCAAAGCACGCCACCAATCGAGTGTTTATATGGTTGCTTATTAGTAGTGTGTTGGCAGGCTTATTGGTTTTTCAAATATGGCAAAATGTGAAACAAAATCAAGAATTTCAACAAACCCTTAAAAATGTTCAGGCGGATAAGGAAAAAGCTGAAGTTCAGAAAATGGAATTACAAGCCCAAGTGGATTTGCTAAACGATGATGATTATATTTTGAAACTCGCTAGAAGCAGAGGATTTATGGGAACAAAAGATGAAATCATTTTTAATATTCCAAGTGAAAACATGTTATTAAAGCAAGAACAGAAAAGGGAAGAGCAAGAAAACAAAGAATAAACAATTTAATGTATAGTGGAGGAAATATCATTTTATGGTAGTTGAAGTAGGAAATAAATTGTCTGGTAAAGTGACAAGCATTACAAAATTTGGAGCATTTGTACAGTTGGAAAATAATCAAACAGGGCTTGTGCATATCAGTGAAGTGTCAGATACGTTTGTTAATGATGTCAACGATGTGTTGGCTGTTGGAGATACAGTGAATGTAAAAGTGACAAATATTTCTCCAGATGGAAAAATTAGTTTATCCATTAAACAAACGATTGAAAAACCAGCTTCTGAACAATCTAAACCTAAATTTAAAAAACAACAATCCGAAAACCACACAAGTTTTAAAGAACGTCCGTCATTTCAATCAAAAGCACCACAAAAACCAAAAGAAGTAAAAAAACAAGATGATTTTGATGCGTTAATGAGTGCCTTCTTAAAAGATAGTGATGAAAGATTGCTTTCTTTAAAACGTAATACAGAAGGAAAACGTGGTGGACGTGGTGGACGTCGTAGTTAAAAAAGAACCCCTATCCTAGCCTATTGTTAGGAGGGGCTTTTATCTTTTATTGAATGGAGATTATTATGACAGTAGAGTTACCGCATTTTTGGAATAAAACGAGCAAGCTCTTATTGGCGATTTCAGGAGGAGTAGATTCCATGGTATTACTTGATTTATATATACAGTTAAAAAATCGTCCTAGAGCATTGGTAGCTTATGTCAATCACGGTATTCGTCAAGAGGCATATAAGGATATTCAACTTATTCAGAATGTTTGTCGAAGGGAAGGTATTCCGTTCGTAACCAATGAGGATATTCCAACTCTTCTTTCTGAGGACGAAGCAAGAACGTATCGCTATGGATTTTTGAAAAAAATTGTTCAAGAGCACCAATGTACGCATCTTGTGACGGCCCATCATTTAGACGATCAAGTTGAAACAATCATGATGAAACTCGTTCGAGGGAGTAGTCTTGAGAGCTTGGTAGGTATGCAACAAGTACGATTTTTTACTGAAAATTGTCAACTCGTTCGTCCTTTATTATTATATGGAAAAGAAATGTTGATGGACTATGCAAAAAATCATAGAATTGACTATTTAGAAGATAGTACCAATCATTCTGATGCTTATACAAGAAATCGTTTTAGACACCATATTTTGCCACTATTAAAAAAAGAAAATCATCAATTTTCAAAACATATAGAAGATTTTTCAAAAGAATTAATAGATGTGCTACAGATTGCTAATGAGCATATCGTTCATACGTATGAGCATGTTGTGCAAAAGAATTGTATTCAAGGAGAAACATTCAGAACTTTGCCAACTTATCTACAAAAACAAATTATTGTTAAATGGCTTCGGCAACATCAACTCGTGACAAAGAGTGCTATTGAGGACGTTTTGAATCTACTTAATCATACAGCAGGAGAAAAAGTGTGTGATTTAAAAAATGGATGGCAATGCGTTAATCGTTACGGGAATGGATTTCTAGAACGAAAAACGAATCACCAGTATAAAGCACTAAATATGACCGAAGATGACACAGTGGATATACAAGATTATTGCTTATATGTGTCTGATAGTACAGAGCATGCTATTTGTCCGGTATCCATAGATGATTTGCCATTGACTATACGAACACGACAAACAGGAGATAAGATGTGTTTAGGTACTTTTTCAAAAAAAATCAATCGTATTTTTATTGACGAAAAAATACCTAAAAGTGAACGAGATAGTATTTATTTAATTGTAAATAAAAAAAATGATGTTTTAGCGATTTTAGATGAGCGTTGTCAACGATTGTCTAATTTTAGAGAAACTGGTAAAATAAGTGAGCGATATATTATTTATAGAAAGAGAGAAAAATCATGATACATGAAGATATTGAAAAAGTTCTTGTGACAAAAGAAGAATTAGAAGAGTGTGTAAAACGTTTAGGTGAACAATTGTCAGCAGAATATGACGGGAAAAAGCCTTTAATCGTAGGAGTTTTAAGAGGGTGTATTATGTTTATGACAGATTTAGTACGAAATATGTCTATTCCTTTAGAACTTGATTTTATTGATGTGAGTAGTTACGGGGATGAAACAGAGTCTTCTGGTTATGTCAAAATCTTGAAAGATTTAGATACATCTGTTGAAGGACGTCACTTGATTTTAATTGAAGACATTGTGGATACAGGTAGAACATTGATGAAATTGAAAGAATTGTTTGAATACCGTAAAGCAGAGTCTATTAAAGTCGTGACCTTATTAGATAAACCAGAAAGACGAGTTGTTTCATTAGATGCAGATTATGTAGGTATTGAAATTCCAAATGAGTTTGTTGTTGGTTATGGATTAGATTATGCTCAACTATATCGTAACTTACCATATATCGGTGTATTAAAAGAATCTGTCTATTCAGAAAAAGACTAAGACTAAAGGTTGATTTTTTGCAAATTGATGTATTTTTAAAATCAATTATGCTAAGATATAACGTGACGCTGTTAGCGTAAGAATAGATTGAAGATAGTTTGAAACATGACAATATGGCATGTAGGAGGTATAAATGAATAAAAAACGCTTTATAGGAAGCAATGTGTTGTATTTGCTCTTGTGTATAACAGTCGTTTGGGGCTTTTTCTCTCTGGCAACGGGCGGGAGCACGTCATCAGGGCAAAATGCCATTACAACGACAGAATTATTTGAGCAATTACAAAAAAATAATGTCAAGAGCATAAAAACACAACCTGTAGATGATGCGGTTGAAGTTACGGGTGAGTTGAAAGAATCTATTGATGTTAAAGCTGTTGAAACAGGTATTTTTACAAACTTTTTAGGTTCTGGTCAATCTAAAGTTAAAAAGTTTAAACTTTACATTAGTAATTCTGAATACATGAAAGAAACGATTGAAAAATTATCATTGGAAAAAGGTGTAGAAGTCAAAGCAGAGCAAAGAGATCAATCAGGTATTTGGATTTCTGTTTTAGCCAATTTAATTCCAACAGCTGTTCTTATTTTCTTCATGTTTAGCATGATGGGCAATATGGGTGGTGCCGGAGGCCGTAATCCAATGAGTTTTGGGAAATTACGTCCTGAAGATACACAAGGTAAACCAAGTAAAGTACGTTTTACTGACGTTGCCGGTGCAGAAGAAGAGAAACAAGAATTATTAGAAATTGTTGAATTTTTAAAAGACCCTCGTAAATTTACAGCCTTGGGAGCTAGAATACCTTCTGGTGTTTTATTAGAAGGCCCTCCAGGAACTGGTAAAACATTATTGGCAAAAGCAGTTGCCGGTGAGGCAAATGTACCATTCCATTCTATTTCAGGTTCTGAGTTTGTGGAAATGTTTGTTGGGGTTGGTGCAAGTCGTGTGCGTGATTTATTTGAAAAAGCAAAAAAATCTGCACCAGCAATTATTTTTATTGATGAAATTGATGCAGTAGGTCGTCGCCGTGGAGCTGGTATGGGTGGCGGAAACGATGAGCGTGAACAAACATTAAACCAAATGTTAGTTGAAATGGATGGGTTTGAAGGTAATGAAGGTGTTATTGTTATTGCTGCAACAAACCGTTCAGATGTTTTAGACCCAGCCTTGCTACGTCCAGGACGTTTTGATAGAAAAATTTTAGTTGGTAATCCAGATGTGAAAGCACGTGAAGAAATTTTAGCTGTTCATGCACGAAAAAAACCAATGGCTAAAGATGTTCATTTAAAAGATATTGCAGAAAAAACACCGGGATTTTCAGGTGCTGATTTAGCAAACTTATTAAATGAAGCAGCACTTATTGCGGCTCGTTTAAACAAAAAAATGATTGATGCGGAAGATATAGATGAAGCACAAGATCGTATTATAGCCGGTTTGGCAAAACGTGATCGTGTGAGAACAGAAAAAGCAAATCGTGTTGTTGCTTACCATGAAGCAGGACATGCCATTGCCGGTCTAGTATTAGCATCTGCACAAGATGTCCATAAAGTGACGATTGTACCACGTGGGCGTGCAGCAGGATACGTGATTTCTGTTCCAAAAGAAGATCAAGTTGTCTACTCAAGAGAAGAATTATTCCATAGAGTAGTTGGTTTGCTTGCGGGACGTGCAGCAGAGGAGTTAATTTTTAATGAATCTTCAACAGGTGCAAGTAATGATATTGAACAGGCATCTCAAATTGTACGTTCTATGGTTATGGTTTATGGGATGAGTGATAAGCTTGGTATGGTTGATTATAAATTAGATAATAATGGCTTTATGACAAATAGACATTACTCTGATAATACAGCGAGTGCGATTGATAAAGAAGTTATTGATATTATGAATCAAGCAAAACAAAAAGCACGTCACATTTTAGAAAAACATAAAACACAATTAGATTTAATTGCGGAAAAATTAATTGAACTTGAAACGATTGATGGTCGTGCAATTAAAACATTATTTGAAACTGGAAAAATGCCAGAAGAGGTTGACTATCCAAGTGAAAAAGTAGTGGAAGAAACATCAGAAGAAAATATAAAAGAACAAGAAGCATAAACGAATGAATGCGTTAAGTGGCACGTCGTGCCACTTAACGCCATTTTTCATGAAAGGAATATATAAATATGTCGGATTATTTTGTAAAAGCATTGGCATTTGACGGGCAAATTCGCGCATTTGCTGTTGATGCAACACAGACGGTTAAAGAAGCCCAAAAACGTCATGATACGTGGCATACTTCAACGGCTGCTTTAGGTAGAACGATGATTGGCGCTTTATTATTAGGCTATAATTTAAAAGGAGAAGAAAAATTAACGGTTGAAGTCAAAGGAGATGGACCGGCGGGTAAAATTGTAGTCGATAGCAATGGTAGTGGACAAGTAAGAGGATATATTCAAAATCCTAATTTATCCTTACCGTTAAATGTATATGGCAAGTTAGATGTACGTGGTGCTGTTGGCACACAAGGAACGCTAACCGTTCGTAAAGATTTAGGATTAAAAGAACCTTTTTCTGGGCAAGTACCAATTATTGATGGAGAATTGGGTGAAGATTTTACATATTATATGGCACTTTCTGAACAAACACCGTCATGCGTTGGTGTGAGTGTTTTAGTGGATACCGATGATAGCGTCAAAACAGCCGGTGGATTTATGATACAAGTGATGCCAGGTGCCACTGATGATGTGATTACTGAGATAGAAAATCGTATTCAAAAAATGCCTCAAATTTCAGATTTAATGGATTCAGGCTGTAAACCAGAAGAACTATTAGAATGGGTACTTGGAAAAGAGCATGTGAATATTTTAGAAACATTACCAGTTGCTTTTCATTGTGACTGTACACGAGAAAAATTTGAAGCAGGCTTATTAACACTTGGACTAGAGGATTTAAAAGAAATTAAGGAACAAGATAAAGGCGCTGAGATTGTATGCCATTATTGTAATGATAAATATTATTTTTCTGAAGAGGATTTACAAGAATTGATACAATCAATTGAAACAAAAGCATAAAGAATGAAAAAAACAATGTTTATACTTGCTTAACATTGTTTTTTTATGTATGTTATAAAGGTAATCATAAGCGAAAGGAATGTATTGTATGTTATCACGTTACACACGTCCAGAAATGGCAAAAGTATGGTCAGAGGAAAATCGTTATCAAACATGGTTAGAAGTAGAAATTTTAGCTGATGAAGCTTGGGCAGAATTAGGTGAAATTCCAAGAGAAGATGTTGAAAAAATTAGAAAAAATGCAACATTTTCTATTGAACGTATTTTAGAAATTGAGGAAGAAACAAGACATGATGTGGTGGCATTCACACGTGCTGTATCAGAATCTTTAGGTGATGAAAAAAAATGGGTGCATTATGGATTAACGAGTACAGATGTTGTGGATACAGCTTATGGCTATCAGCTAAAACAAGTTAATGATATTTTAAGAAAAGATTTAGAGAACTTTTTGAATGTATTAAAAGAAAAAGCAATTACCTATAAAGATACGGTATGTATGGGACGTACGCATGGTGTACATGCAGAACCAACAACATTTGGATTGAAAATGGCACGTTGGTATTCTGAAATGAAGCGGAATATCGAACGTTTTGAACATGCAGCCAAAGGTGTAGAAGCAGGAAAAATTAGTGGTGCTGTAGGGACTTTTGCAAATATTCCAACAGAAGTAGAAGCGTACGTTTGTCAAAAATTAGGCATTCGTCCTCAAGAAGTGTCAACACAAGTTTTACCACGAGATTTACATGCAGATTATTTATCAGCAATAGCTTTAATCGCAACAAGTATTGAAAATTTTGCTGTTGAAATTCGTGGATTGCAAAAATCTGAAACAAGGGAAGTTGAAGAATATTTTGCTAAAGGTCAAAAAGGATCTTCGGCTATGCCTCATAAACGTAATCCCATTGGTTCAGAAAATATGTGTGGTATTGCTCGTGTTATTCGTGGGCATATGGTAACAGCTTATGAAAATGTTGCTTTGTGGCATGAACGTGATATTTCACATTCCTCAGCAGAACGTATTATATTACCAGATAGTACATCACTGTTAAATTATATGTTAAATCGTTTTGCAAATATTGTAAAAAATTTAACGGTATTTCCTGAAAATATGAAACGTAATATGGATGCAACATTTGGTCTTATTTATTCACAACGTGTTTTACTGAAACTGATTGATAAAGGGATGAGTCGTGAACAAGCATATGATTTGGTTCAGCCTTGTACAGCAAAAGCATGGGATAATCAAACAGCTTTTAGACCGATTTTAGAAGCTCAGTCAGAAATTATGGCTGTCTTAACGAAAGAAGATTTAGACGATGCTTTCGACTATCATTACCATTTAAAACAAGTAGATACTATTTTTAAACGAGTAGGATTACTCGATTAGTATCTTTTGTTACATTTATATTACAAAGTGAAAACAATTTCGTAAAAAGGCATGTATTCAGTATATATTGTGTTAAAATGTATAACGTAACAATATATGTATGATTTTGTCATACTCACGAAGCGAGGAATAGACTTGAATAAGAAATTATTGACAGTATTGGCTGTTGCATCATTAACTGTAACATCAGTTGTAACACCTTATATGGCTTATGCCGAAGATGTAAATAGTCAAATTGAGAAAGCAAAAAATCAAGTTGAGAATTTAACAAATAAGTTAAGTGAAGCTGAAAAAGAATTGGCAAATGTGTCGGCACAAATTACTGAAGCAGAAGAAAAATCTGCTCAATTACAAGAAGCAATGACACAAACGCAAAAAACGTTAACAACATTAACAGAAGATATTAAAACTTTAGAAGAAATTATTGCTAAACGCACGGTTAAATTACAAACACAAGCACGTGCAGAGCAAACAGAAAATACATTAGAAAACTATCTAGGGGTTATTTTAAGTTCTCGTTCTATTGTAGATGCTATCGAGCGTTTCAATGCTATTTCTGCATTAGTAACATCTGGAGCGGAAATGCGTGAACAACAAGTACGTGATAAAGAAAGTGTTGAAAATAAAAAAGTAGAAGTTGAGAAAAAATTAGTAGAACAATCTCAAAATGCAAAAGAGTTAAGTGACTTACAAAATGAATTATCTGTAAAAAAAGCAGAACGTGAAGTATACGTTTCTTCGATTGCCATTGAAAAAGCAAGTGCTGAGAAAGATAAAAAAGATTTAGAAGCAAAACGTGACGAAGCAATTCGTCAAGCAGAAGCAGCTAAAAAAGCAGAAGCAGAACGTATTGCGAAATTAAAAGCAGCACAAGAACAACAAGCAAAAGAGCAACAAACACGTAATGCTTTGGCAGCACAACAAGTGGGGCAAGGTATTGCGACAGCGACATCATCTCAACAATCGATTACATCACAAGCAGATGTATCCATTGGTGCAACATCAAGTGCTAAAGGTCAAGCTATTGCAGCAGCAGCCTTGGCACAATTAGGTGTGATGCAAGATTGTACAAGATTAGCAACGAATGCATTAAGAGCAGCAGGTATCAATTATCATGGTTGGCCAATTGGTTATATGTCATTGGGAACAGTTGTTTCAGCAGCTGAAGCTCAACCAGGAGATTTGATTTATTACGCAAATGGTGGTATGGGCTTAGCACATATTGCTGTTTATATTGGAAATGGTAAGGCTGTTCATGGTGGATGGAATGGAAATACAACAGTTGTAAATACAGCTTATGTTGGTTCAGGTCCAGTTTTCATTCGTGTAAAATAGTTGAAAAAGACCACTAAAGATTTCTTTAGTGGTTCTTTTTATTTTCTGTGTCAAATCGTGTGGGTGGAGAGATTTAGATAATGAAAGGCATTTATTAGTTATTTAGTACTTTTTTATTTTTTAAATAGTATGTTAGGAAATCTACGGAATGATTTTGATAAAAGCATGTATGATTATTTTCTACTATATCTAATATGTGTGCTAGTTTATTTGAAAAATATGGTTATGCTCATAAAATGATGATAATGGCTATATTTCTATTTGTACTATTGAAAATGCATCGTATAATGACAGATATTTCTTTTATAGTGGTGAGCGAGTGAGTATTTTTTAATTGTATAAAATGTATATTTTTTACGTATTGAAACAAATAAAAACGCTTATTAAAAAAGGATTATTTATATTTTTTATTTTTTAATGTAATATAACAAAAAGTTAGCGTAAAAGACATAATAAATGGGATTGTTTCTTCTGAAACATAAGATTTTTAATCGTAGAGAGCTTAAAATAATAGAACATTAAGAAAAAATAATTTTCTTATAAAAAATTATAAAAATTTTATTTTTTTTAAAGACAAATAAAAAATAATGTGCTATAATTTATCAAGTCAAAGGATTACGTCCTTTGATTGGGTATAAAATGATTGTTCCCCCTTTTTCAATCATTTTATGCTTATGTGTCATAGTTTGATAAAAGTCATTTATCATTGCATAGAATTCTCCCCTTTTGTTCTATTGCTGAATGATAATGAATTTTTTCTAACTATACTTGTTTGTTCTAAATCTTATCCCCTTTTGATTTAGACCCCTATTATAACCGTAAGAGTAGTTAGTTTCTAACTGCTCTTATTTTTTATAGCGATATGAAAAGAGCCGACCGCGTGGTCGGCTCTTTGAGTTTATCATAAATCATGTTGATAGAGGGAATTTACTAATGCGATTTGATGAAGAGCTTATTTTTGTTGTCCGGCATGAAAGCCACTTAAATAACCTGTGACAAAAGCAGATGTAATATTGTATCCACCGGTGTAACCGTAAATATCAAGTACTTCTCCACAAAAGTATAGGCCTTCTTTTAATTTAGACATCATTGTTTTAGGATTGATTTCTTTTGTGTTTACACCTCCGCCAGTGACAAAACTTTTTTCAAGGGGTAAAGAGCCATTAACCGTAAAAGTGAAATGTTTTAGTAGATGACAAATATGTTTTATGTCTTGATGAGATAATGTTTGTAATGGCGTTTCAGGTATAAGATTGGCTTGATTTAAGTAAAAAAGAGCCAAACGTTCAGGAATGTATTGTTTTAAAATGGTTTTGATTTCTTTTTTACTTTGTTCTTTTTGGTGTTTCATAAAGTCCTGTTCAAGCTGCCCGATAGATATATCTGGTAGACAATCTAAGTGCATGTGTATGTCATTTTTCTTTTGTTTTTTTTGTTCTTTGTATACAAAGCTGGAACATCTTAGTACAGCAGGACCCGAAATACCAAAGTGCGTAAAAATCATATCCATTTGATGAGAAATAATTGGTTTTTGTTTTTGGTTTAGTACACTCAATGAAATATTTCTTAAAGATAAACCTTGTAATGTTTTTTGTTGAATAAAATGCTCACTTGATGTGAGAGGGACTTCAGTTGGGAATAAAGGAACAATCGTATGTCCTGCTTGTTCTGCCCATTTAAAGCCGTCGCCTGTTGAACCTGTTTTTGGGATAGATTTCCCCCCAGTAGCAATAATAACGCTTTTAGCATGAATAGTTGTTCCGTCTTCCAGATGAACGCCACATACTTTATTTTCGTCAAATAAGAGATTAGAAACAGTATTTTTTGTTTGTACATGTATGCCATGTTGTTTAATCAAAGAAATAAAAGTATCTAAAATAGTTCTTGCTTTATCAGTTGTTGGAAACATTCTACCGTGATCTTCTTCTTTTAAGGTCACGCCATTTTCCTTAAAAAATTTAATAATGTCATAATTATCAAATTGAGAAAAAGCACTATATAAAAAACGTCCGTTTCCTGGGATATGTGCTACAATTTCTTCAGCAGGGCGATTGTTTGTAATGTTACAACGTCCTCCACCTGTTAATAAAAGTTTCTGTCCTAAAGAAGCATTTTTTTCTAGGAGTAAAACTTTGGCACCCGTCTTTGCAGCAGAAACACAAGCCATTAATCCGCTTGAACCACCACCAATGACAATTACATCGTACATTATTCATTTCCTTTCTTCTGTCTATTCTTACATACTATCATACCAAAAGAATAAAAAATGTGATATAGTAAATCTACGTGAAGAAGGAAGAGGGCTAAAAAATGAAAGTCAGTCAGATGTTTGTAGATATACCGGTCATTGAATATATTGGGAATGTAAGTCTATTAGAAACGGCGATAGAGGATTTAAGTTATAATACGAAAACAGTTAAAGAAAAGACAATATTTTTTGCATTAAAAGGTAGAACGAGTGATGGTACGACATTTATACCCCAAGCGTACAAAAAAGGATGTCGGGTATTTGTTGGACAAACACGTGTACAAGTGCCTGAAGATGCACTACTGATTCTTGTTGAAGATAGTCGATATATATTAAGTAAAGTATCCTCTTTGTTTTTTGAAGAACCGTCTAAGAAAATGACAGTAGTAGGCATTACGGGAACAAAAGGAAAAACAACGATAACAACATTACTTTATAAAATTTTGAAGGATGTAGGCTTAAAGACTGGAGTTATCGGAACGAACGGTATTTATTATGGAGATACATATTTACAAACGGCCAATACAACACCAGAAAGTTATGAATTACATAAAGTGATGCATCAAATGCTCCAACAAGGGATTACAACCTGTTTTATGGAAGTGTCTTCCCAAGGGTTGATGATGAGCCGTGTCGAGCATATTGATTTTGATATAGCTATTTTTACCAATATGGCCTATGACCATATTGGAGATTTAGAGCATCCGACTTTTGAAAACTATTTGCACTGGAAAACACATTTGTTTGATTTAACAAAAATAGCAATTGTCAATCATGATGATAGGTATGTTAATCACTTTATCAAACAAAACCAAAAAGTGTATACGTATGGATTGGATAACAAGAGTGATTATCAAGCGACAGAATTACAGTATTTATTTGATAAACGTCAAGTGGGCATGTCTTTTGCTTATCACAAACAACATGTAACGAAATCTGTTTTACTACCTGTGCCAGGAAAATTTAATGTGTATAATGCTTTAGTTGTTTTAGCTGTTGCAGATATTTTGAATCAAGATGAACAAAAGGTTATTTCTTTATTGAACCAAACAACAGTAGCAGGACGTATGGAACTCATTCCAAATCATAAGCAAGTATTAGCTGTATTGGATTATGCCCATAATGGATTTAGTTTAGAAAATGTTATTTTGACATTAAACCATTATAACTATGAACGATTGATTATTTTATTTGGTTCTGTTGGAGATCGTTCACAAATTAGACGAAAAGAATTAGGGGATGTTGTGTCTAAATATGCAGATATTGCGATTATTACATCGGATAATCCAGGACATGAAAATCCTCAACATATTATTGATGATATTAAACAATCCTTTACAGACACAAATTGTATTGTGTATGAAGAAATTGATAGACAAAAAGCTATTGAACTTGCGGCTTCATTAAGCAAAAAAGGAGATATTGTCGTCTTTGCTGGAAAAGGACATGAAACATATCAGTTAATAGGCAGTGAAAAAGTACCATTTGATGAAAAGCAATTTATTATAAATTCATTTGAAAAAGAGGGAACAATATCTATTTAGAAAAATAGTGAATGACAATAGTCATTCGCTATTTTTATGTGTAAACTCAATGTATTATCCCCTCCTATTTATTGAGTTTTTGTAAGTGTATTGGTATACTTATTATAGAATGGTCTTAGTGTATCTAAAAAGGCATATAGACGAAATATAAGGAGATTAACGATGAAAAAAATTTTAGTAGTAGATGATGAAAAATCAATTGCAGAAATTGTGAAATTTAATTTAGTAAAAGAAGGTTATGATGTTTATGTAGCTTTTGACGGAGAAGAAGCGATTGAAATGGTAAAAAAAATATCTCCTGACTTGATGCTACTAGACTTAATGTTACCAAAAATTGATGGTTTAGAAGTTTGTCGTACGGTACGTCAAACGCATGATATGCCAATTATTATGGTAACAGCTAAAGATTCAGAGATTGATAAAGTATTGGGATTAGAATTAGGTGCAGATGATTATGTGACAAAACCTTTTTCAAATCGCGAACTTGTAGCGAGAGTAAAAGCGAATTTAAGAAGAAAAGCAACTAAAGCTGTTGTGGAAGAAACATCTCCTGCTAATGAAATTGTATTGGGAGATTTAATCATTCATGAAGATGCATATATCGTATCTAAACGTGGAGAGGAAATTGAATTAACACATCGAGAGTTTGAGTTATTACACTACTTAGCAAAACACTTAAATCAAGTCATGACTCGAGAAGATTTATTACAAACCGTTTGGGGATATGACTATTTTGGAGATGTGCGTACAGTCGATGTGACCGTTCGTCGTTTGCGTGAAAAAATTGAGGATGTTCCAAGTCATCCAACTTGGTTAATGACACGTCGTGGTGTTGGCTATTTTGTGAAAAGTAGTGAACAAGAATAGGATAGAGATATGTTTAGAAAATTTTTATTAAATTTAAATTTTCGTTCCATCCATTTTAAAGTACCAGCTATTTTTGGATTGTTATTTTTAGTATCGTTTCAATTAGTAGGTGTCTTTTTTACACGACAATTAGAAACACAGTTAATTCAAAACTTTGAAACGCAAGTAACAGGACAGACGAATTTCTTAGCCAATAGCGCTACTGCTGTTTTGCAAGAAATAAACAAAGAAAAACGTATTGAAAAAAGTTCCGAATTATTTCAAGCAACACAAGGGCAAAATATTTTAAATATTCAAATTGTTGATAAACATAATGAAGTGGTTGATGTAGCCAGTCAAGTGAATCGTGATGTTGTCGGGAAATTGACCGAAGAACCTGATGTGAAAGAAGTACTACTAACAGGTGCCTCTAAAAAATATCAATATTCATCTTCTGAAGGGAATCAAACCATTTTACGTGTTATTATGCCTGTGATGTCACAAGATAGAACGTTAATGGGTGTTGTCGTTGTAGACGCTAATATTTCTAGTGTGTATGTGCAACTACAAGAGATTTCATCTTTATTTTTAAACGTTATGGTCATTGCATTATTTGCGACAGTGGCTATTGCTTTTGTCATTTCTAGCAGAGGAATTGCAAAACCCGTATCAGAAATTAAAAATAAAACTGAAAAAATTGCTGAGGGAGAATACGACTCTGGCGATGTTACAGTATATGGAAACGATGAATTAGGGACATTGGCAAATTCAATAAATAACCTAGCTATTCGGATTAAAGAGGCAAATGCGTCTATCGAAGCGGAGCGTCAACGTTTAGATAGTGTGTTAAAACACATGAGTGATGGTGTGGTTGCCACAGATAGACGTGGGAATGTTGTGATTATCAACGAAGCAGCTTTACGTCTATTAGATACTAATGAAGAAGATGTTATTAATGCGTCTATTATGGATGTATTTGGTATTCGTCAAAAATATACATATAGACAATTATTACAAACGCAAGATGAATTGATTTTGTCGTCTGTTAGTGAGGGAGAAGAAACGATTATTCGTGGTGAATTTTCTGTTATTCAAAGGGAATCGGGTTTTATTAGTGGATTGGTATGTGTGCTGTCAGATATTACAGAACAAGAAAAAATTGATCGTGAGCGTAAAGAGTTTGTGTCGAATGTATCACATGAATTAAGAACACCACTAACAAGTATTCGTAGTTATACAGAAGCGTTAATTGATGGGACGTGGAAAGATGATGTACTGGCACCAAACTTTTTAGAAGTTATTCAGTTTGAAGCAAATCGTATGATTCGTATGGTTGCAGATTTATTAAACTTGTCAAAAATGGATGCAGGTATTCAAAAACTAGAGCTTGAAATGATTGATGTAACAAAATTGTTAAATCGTATTTTAGATAGATTTGATATGCTCTTATCAACAGAAGACTATGCACATAAATCTCATAAAATTGTACGAGAAGTAAAAAACCATACGTTATGGGTTGAGGCAGATCAAGATAAGTTAACACAAGTTATCGACAATATTATGGACAATGCGATTAAATATTCTCCAGACGGAGGAACTATTACATGCCGTTTAGTAGAAACAGATGACAATATTGTTGTGAGTGTCACAGACCAAGGTTTAGGTATTTCACGTAAAGCATTGCCGCATATTTTTAAACGTTTTTATCGCGTTGATAAAGCTCGTTCAAGAGCACAAGGCGGAACGGGACTAGGGTTGGCTATTTCTAAAGAAGTAATTACACTTCATGGTGGGAATGTGTGGGTAACCAGTCAAGAAAATAAAGGGTCAACATTTTTTATTTCATTACCAAAAGTAACGTTCTATGGCGATGAGGAGGAATGGTGATGAAAGTTTCACGATTTTATACAGTCATTTTAGCTGTTTTAGTGGCGATAAGTTTAGTGTGTACATACTGGGTTATGTTTAAACCAAAACAAGATAAGGTGGATACCACAACGATTGTAACAGTCGCAAAAAATGATAAACAAATTGGTGCGTTCTTCAAACCTAATCAAATGCTTATGTATCACAATGACACATTACAACTGACGTATGAAGAAGAGAGTATAGATGCTTTTGTAAATTTGTTAGATCATCAAAAGATGACTTTTTCAAGTGATAGAGTATTATCTTCGGCAGATTATTTAGCATTTTTATCTCAAAAAAGTGCACAATATATTTTTCCTGCACCAATGACTTTTCAAATTGCAAAATATTTATGTAATATAGATAGTGGCGATAAAATAGAAGAAACATTTACACGATTTGTGTTTGTTTTTTCAGATAGCAATACACTTTATGCAGTGAATGATAAAACAAAGCATGTGTATAGTTTTTCACTTGAAAAACCAATGAATTATGATACTTTTTACAGTCTTGAACAAAAGTATCGACCAAGTTTTTTTGATGTGGAAGCTGTACAAGGAAAAGATACGTACTATTATGTGTTATCGCATAATGAAATTTTCAAACAACGTATGTATTTATTAGAACAAATCAACCCAACACAGTATATAAAAACTTTATTTGGTTCAACAATTAATTTAAAAAATGAATCAACATCCACGGCGTATAGATACGTGAATAATCAATTTGATTTAACGATAGGTAAAGATACAGGATTGGTCTTGTCTACTCAGTATCGAACCTTTTCAACGCCACAATATTTACAAACCATTGCGACACAACTAGATTATTTTGAAAAATGGCCAAAAAGAGTATTGTTTGCAGGGCAAAATGGTGAAACATTGCATTTTAGAAGATATGTCGCTAAATTACCCATTATGGATACGGTAGAGAATTTTTCTACAACACGGTTAAAAGTAAGACAAGACGGTATTATTACAACCATGTCATCGTCGTATATTTTACAAACAGAATTATCCATGAAACGAAAAGATATTGCGATGATGTCGTTTCAAGATATGCAAGAAGCATTTGAACAACAAGATAAAAGTATGGCAGATATTGATGGTGTAGGTATTTTTTACACGATACAACCAAGTAAGACAAAAGTCATTACGCTTGTACCGGAATGGTATGTTTTTGTGAATGACACAGCCAAACGACTTGTCGATTACTTGGCAGAGTGAGGTGGATATATGAATTTTAAGCAAGTACAATTCATTTTTATTATCACATTTTTATTATTAGATATATTTCTTTTGAAATTGTTTCTTGATAAAACAGTCTTTTATCGAACAGATGCCGTGGCATTCAATGTTCTGTCCGAATTAAAAAGTAAAAACGTTAAATTGGATAAACATATAGCGGATATGCTCGAGCAAGAATACACCGAAAAAAGAGTACCTTACATTAGTAGTTTAAGACAAGGTGAAGACCTATCGGTTGTCGAGCAAACTATTAAACAACAAACGGTAACGTATGATATTGAAAAAAGAAAAGTGAATGTCGTCTTTCATACACCTATTTCACTAACTTTAGAAAATGGACAATTAACTAAGCAAGACCAAGAACAAGTGAATAATATATTGCATAATGAATTGTTGGTTTACAATGGCGATAAATATAAACCTTTATATTATTCCGCTGTTCGACAAGAAATTGTGTGTGTACAATTTATTGATGACATGCCTATTGTAGATGATAATGCTAGAGTTGTGTTTGTGTTGAATGGCAATCATATAACAGGGTATACACAAACGTATACAGGTCAATTTACAGTAGAAGATGAAAGTCGTATTTTATTTAGTGAAAAAGATGCTCTAACAAGTTTATATGCGAGTGCGTTATTGCCTGAAGGAAGTGTTATTGAATTGATGACATTAGTTTATCAACGAAACACACCTGTTGAGGATATGTTTATTTATACACCTGTGTGGTTTTTAGATGTGAAACTATCTGATGGGACACGTAGTGTTTTGCGTGTTGATGCGCTCACAAATGTGCCATTAACAAATAATATAGAAAGTAACAAATGAAAGAGGTCATATAGTGGACGATTTTACAATGAAAATCAGTATGTTAGCAAGTGGTAGTTCAGGGAATGTGACCTATATTGAAACACCAAAAAAGAAAATCTTAGTAGATGCAGGCTTAAGTGGAAAAAAAATCGAACAACTATTACAACGTATCAATCGCAATATTGCAGATGTTGATTGTATTTTTGTGACTCATGAACATAAAGATCATATTCACGGTGTAGGTGTTCTAGCTAGAAAATATGGTATGGATATTTATGCCAATGAAAAAACATGGACAGAATTAGATAGATTGGTTGGTAAGATTGACGTGTCGCAAAAACATATTTTTAAAATGGGGACACGCATGACATTGGGAGATGTCGATATTATCAGTTATGGTGTATCTCACGATGCGATTGCTCCTCAGTTTTATGCTTTTGAAAAAGACCACAAAAATTTTGTCATGCTAACCGACACAGGATATGTTAGCCAATATTTAAGAGATGCTTTAACGAATGCCACAGCGTATTTAATGGAGAGCAACCACGATGTTGATTTATTACGAGCAGGAAGTTATCCATGGTCAACAAAACAACGTATTTTAAGTGATAAAGGGCATTTATCCAATGAAGACGGGGCGTTGGCTGTTTCAGATATGTTGGGGTACCATACAAAACAGATTTATTTAGGGCATTTGAGTAAAGAAAATAATATAAAAACATTGGCAAATGAAACTTTTTCTCATGTGTTAAAAGAAAAAGGACATGCTGTCAATCACGATTTTGTCATTCGTGATACAGATCCAGACGAACCAACGACATTGTTTACCTTGTAAAAGTTATCATTTTGTTACCTATTTGTTATGTTTTCTATTGTTTTATATAGTGACAAAATGTTATACTAATTAGGATATGTGAGAATTTTATATTATATAGATAGAATTATTGTTGGAGGAACTGATATGGGTATTGTGATATTATTTTTGGTGCTAATCGTGATTGTACTAGGAAGTTATGGAGTAGCACTTTTTATGAAAGGCAAACAAGTTCAAGCTGTTTCAGCATTAGATGAACAAAAAGTTGCTATTTTCGATATCCCAATAGATGACATCATTATTAAATTAAAAAATATGCATTTAAGTGGGCAAACAAAACGCTTGTCTGAAAGTTGGCAAGCACGTTGGGATGAACAAGTAAAAGAAGTATTGCCAAATATTGAAACAAGATTATCTGATGCAGAACAATATGCCGATCAATTAAGATTTTTCAAATCTCGTCGAGCGATTGATGAAGCCAGAGAAATGATTGATGAAGCAGAAAAAAATGTGTTTCAGATTGATGAAGCTTTACAACGTTTAGTGGACAGTGAAAAAGAAAATCACGAAGAAATTGAAGCGGTTAGCGAACACTATAAAACATTGCGTAATAATGCGCTAAAAGATAGTGTGAAATTTAAAGAAGCTTTTGAAACCATTGATGAGCGCTTGTCCAATATTGAAGCATCTTTCCAACAATTTGATACTCTAATGGAAGAAGCGGACTATATCGAGGCACGTGATGTATTAAAGCAAGCAGAAAAACAAACCATTGCTTTAGAAGAAATTCTACCAATGATACCTGCCTTCTACAATTTAGTAGACGTAGATTTTAAAGAACAACTTGATGATATTAAGCAAGGTCATGCACGCTTAGTAGAACAACAATTTAAATTTAAAGATATTGATTTAAACAAAGCGATTGAAACATTAGAGAATCTGATAGATTCAGCAAGAGAAGATGTGACAGCTTTAAATATCGGTATTGCAAAAGAGAAAAAACAAGATATTGAAAAAGAAATTGAACGTTTATACAATGTAATGGAACAGGAAATTGACGCAAAAGAGTACATTCAAAAAGCGTCTGTACGTTTAAATGCGCACTTAAAACAAATTTCTGAAAGTAATCGTTATGTGACATTGGAAATTGACCGTATTTCACAAAACTATGAATTAACGGATAATGAAGAAGAACGTGTGGCAGAATATAAAGCCCAATTAGACAAAGAGGCAGAGGCTTTAGAACATTATCAATCTTTATTGGAAAATCATGATATTGTCTTTTCAACAGTAAAAGAATATTTTATTGAACTGGCTGAAACATTATCACGAATTGACAATGAACAAGCAACGTTGATGAAAGAATTAGGTGATTTGCGTCAACGTGAACGTTATGTACGTGAACAGTTAGATATGTTTGAAGTCGATTTACGCAATATGAAACGTGCGTTAGAAAAACAATATTTACCAGGATTGTCCAAAACATACTTAGACTTATTCTTCGCTACAACGAAACGTATTGAAACATTATCTGAAAAATTAAATCGCATTAAAATCAATATGAAAGAAATTGATGAACATGTTGCTCTATGTACAGAAGATGTCGAGCAACTTGACGAAGCAACTGAAAATATTATTGACAATGCCGTTTTAACAGAACAACTCATTCAATATGCTAACCGTTATCGTATGGAACATGCCGCAATTGAAAAAGCTATTAACACAGCAATCAATTTATACCAACACCAATACAAATATGCCGAAGCAAAACAAACGGTTGCTAATGCATTAAGTAAAGTGGAAGCAGGTGCTGTCCAACGTGTTGAAAAACTGTACCAAGAAGATAAAAATAGACGTGTTTATTTATAATCAAACGAGTATATGAAACCCCAGAGAGAATCGACAGATTCTCTCTGGGGTTATTTTAAGTTCTTCGTCAAATCGTGTCGTGAAAGATAAAAATCTATTATTATAAAAATGATTCGTTTTAAATAATTTTAAGAAAAATATCTTGACTTTTGTTAAAAAAAGGTGTAAAAGGAAGTTGTCATGACAATAAAGAAAGAATGGATTGGTAATAATGTAAAAAATTAATTCCTTAGTAATAGTTGTATAGTTAGTAAGAGTGTCGTGAAAGTAATAATGCAAAAAAAGACAAAAATATATTTGATTTTAGTTGTGTGAGCAAGCCCTAATAAAATCAGCGATAGTAAATATATTTTTGCAACATTATCAATTCCACGTATAGTGAAATATATTGTGAAAATTGTAAGTGATAGAAGTAATATTGTTTTTTTCATTTGAATCTCCTTAACAAAAAATTGAAAGAAGGAATTAGTATGTCAAAAAAATTTATAGGTAAATTCATTTTGTTAGTTAGTTTGTTTTCTGTTTTATCAATAAGTCCTTTAAAAGTATATGCTGATTATAGCATAAATAATAATATAAGTGAACTTAAGAAAAATGGAATTGAAAATTTAAGTAATGAAAAAATAAATTTGTTATTTGAAGCTGTTGAAAAATTAGACCAAAAACTTATAGATAGTAAAAATATGGATGCTATACAAAAACATTTTTCTAAATATGGTATAGATTTTAATATCAAAAATCAATATAACAAATATTCTTTTGATAATCGCTCTAGAGATTTTTTTGGTGATATTTGGGGTGTTACAAAATGTGTAGGTGCGATTATTGTTATTGTAGGTTCAACTGCTTTAGGTGTTGGGCTATTGATTAAATTAAAAAATTTCATTGCAGCAGCAGGAGGTATTCAAGCAGCAGCTACCGCTATTATGGCAATAGCAAGAACAGGTTTCTCTCAAGAAAATATACAAAGATTTGGAAATAGTTTAATTGCTGCTGGAAGTGCTATTTTAGGGATACAGCAAATTCAAGATAATTGTACTGGTAAATAAGAAATTTGATATATATAAATGAACTGTACTTGATATATTTATTAGAGTTCATTTTGGTATATAATATAACTTATCAAATATATTCAATTATGAGATTTTTAATAAATGTTGTTGGAGGATAAAAATCACCAATATATAAATGACTCTGAGTATTTTGGATTACCTCGTAATGTGTTTTCAATTCTCTTAGTGTTATTTATTACTCTCTACCAATACGATTTAACGCAGAACCATAATAAACCGGAGATAATCGACATTCGATTGTCTCCGGTTTCCCTATAGGTTAACTTTTGGGTCAGCCACTTTTTACAGTATGTATTGTTAATATGTCTATATAGATGGTACTATACAAAGAAATGTTCTTCAGAATAACCATAAAAATGTATCGTATGCCCTTGTATTGTATAATGCATATTCCATATTGGCTGGGTTATAAGGGTTTGTGTATCAGTGTTATACTTTAATATAAAGCATGCTTCTGTCATGTTTTTATCCGTGATAACCATGCTTTGTTTTTCTTTATCAAAAATATAATTGAGTGTGTCGTCAAATCTTAGAGTATACCCAAAAGCTTGGCATTCTGTATAAGTATTCATCTAATCTCCTTTCATGCTTCCCATTTTGCTCGAATGTATATGTCTTTTCCTTTTATATCACAAGCCATATAATTTCCCTTGATGTCCAATGCGTCTGTATCAGCGTGGTAAGCAATCACAAGGCAAATATGTGGTTCTTTTTCATCGAAAAAAACGAGCATTTGTTTTTTTTCATCATACGTATATGTAGATGTATTTGAAATAATAAATGTGTATCCAAAACAAGACAATCTTTCTTTCATGTAATCTCCTTTATTTTATCAATAGATAATTGTCAGACACCACGTATGTCAACTGTGCATGATTGACAATGATTTTTTCTTCTTCGTGTTTTGTTAAAATGGCATACACGACTGTTTCGTCTTTGCTTGTCACAAGTGTGTGTTTTCCTAATACGACATGTAAATAGTCGGTATAACGAAAATCGTCGTGTTCGCAAAAGGTATGTATTTTTGGTTTTTCTATTCTCGGTGTACTATAAATATCAGGGTCAAATATGAGATATATCACATTTTGTTTTATGTTTAATGTTGCTTGAGTGTATAGTTGTATCTCTACACCTTGATTTTTTTTAATAGTAGCATAAATCTTGGGAAGTTGTTTATTGATAATCGTGTAGTGATGTTGTTTTTCATCAAAAAGACAACAAGAGTCATCATCAAGCTGTACACGATACGTGCCTATTTCAATCATCTTTGTTTCCTTTCTTGTCGGGATTAGAGGTTTAGCCAATGCCATTTCTGTCAAAAGGACCTACTCTATTTTCGTATTTGTCATATAGTTTCCAAAAACTGCCTCCATGTGTCCTGCTTTACTATTCACAGCTCTATCTCTTACCAATGTATATGAGGTAGAAGTATAATTACCTATTCTATCACTAACTTTAGAAATTCCGTATTTGTTAACAAATCTGCTAGTACTAGAGCTCTTGTTTTCATCTTTAAAATTACACTAAAATTTTGAATATTGTGTGTAGTTAGTGCTAATGCATATTTGCTATATTTAATAATAAATTAAAAAAAGATTAAAATCAATATCTTTCAAAAAAGAATTACTTTTTAAAACACACTATTTTTAAAATAGAAAATAGATGGTATAGCTATAAATATGACAACCAGTTGATGAAGTTGTTGGTTTTTTATGATAATTTTCACGAGCGGAGAATTTCTCATGCTTAGGGTATTTTTTATAGTCTACGTCTTTGAAAAAAATCCATTATTCATGTGTTAAAAAACTATTTTCTATTGACGAAAGCAAAGAAATCTTTTATACTCAAGCGGTAAGTTGAGGGACATGTTGTAGACAATTTAGAGAGCTTTTGAGTGGTGAAAGAAAGCACGGATACAATGCTACCCGAGATAAAGATGTTATAGAAATATGACCGTTTGCCAACGTTATCGGCATGAAGAGATGTAATGAACGAAAGTGTGCATTGCAAGTAGGGTGGAACCGTGCGGAAGTGCCCCTACATGCAAGGTGCACTTTATTTAATTTAGGAGGAAAAAATGGTTTTAACAAGTAAAGAAATACGTCAAAAATATTTAGACTTTTTTGCATCAAAACAACATGAGATTATTCCAAGTGCGTCTTTAATCCCAGTCAATGATCCAACATTATTATGGATTAACGCAGGTGTGGCACCGTTAAAAAAATATTTTGACGGAACAGAAGTACCAAACACACCACGTTTGGCAAATGCACAAAAATGTATTCGTACAAATGATATTGAAAATGTAGGGGTAACAGCACGTCACCACACACTATTTGAAATGTTAGGGAATTGGTCTATTGGAGAATATTTCAAGGAAGAGGCTATTTCATGGGCGTGGGAATTTTTAACAGATGAAAAATGGTTAGGTTTTGAACCTGAAAAATTATACGCAACATATTATCCAGAAGATACAGAAACACCAAATATTTGGAAAAAACAACCAAATTTTGATGGTTCACATTTAGTACCATTCGAAGATAATTTTTGGGATATTGGTGCAGGGCCATGCGGACCATGTACTGAAATTTTCTATGACCGTGGAGAAAAATATTTGGATATACCTGAAGATGATCCAGAAAACTACCCTGGTGGTGAAAATGAACGTTATTTAGAAATTTGGAACTTGGTATTTTCTGAGTTTAACCACATGCCAGATGATACATATCAACCACTGCCACGTAAAAATATTGATACGGGTATGGGATTAGAACGTGTAACATCTGTTTTACAAGATACACCAACAAATTTTGAAACAGACTTATTCAAACCAATTATTGACAAAATTGGTACATTAACTTCTATTCAATATGGTGATAATAAAACGACAGACACATCATTTAAAGTGATTGCGGACCATGTTCGTGCTGTAAGTTTTGCGATTGGAGATGGAGCATTGCCATCAAATGAAGGGCGCGGCTATATTTTACGTCGTTTAATTCGTCGTTCTGTTATGCACGGACAAAAATTAGGTATTCACCACACTTTTATGAAAGACTTAGTTCCAGTTGTTGCGGAAATTATGGGTGCATTCTATCCAGAAATTGTTGAAAAAACAGCCTTTATTCAAAAAGTAATCGGATCTGAAGAAGAAAAATTCCACGAAACAATTAATGGTGGATTAGAATTATTACAACATATTTTCAAAAATATGGATGAGAACAAAGAAACGGTTGTATCTGGACGAGAAGCCTTTAAATTATATGATACATATGGTTTCCCATTGGAATTAACGCAAGAATATGCAAGTGAACATCAATTCACAGTGAATACAGAAGAATTTGACATTGCGATGAACGAACAACGTGAACGTGCTAGAGCGGCTCGTCAAAAAGAAGAATCAATGGCTATTCAATCTGAAGTATATACATCAATTCATGTGCCAAGTGAGTTTGTTGGTTATCAAACACATGAAGCAATAGGAGAATTAAATGCGATTGTTTGTCATAACGAACAAGTGGATAACGTAGATGCTGAACAATATGCAAATGTGTTCTTCTCAACAACACCATTTTATGCTGAAATGGGAGGACAAGTTGCTGATACGGGTGTTGTGGAAACAATGGACGGACAAGTTGTTGCGATTGTTGAAAATGTGAAAAAAGCACCAAATGGACAACCAATGCATAGTGTTAAAGTAGTGTTACCACTACACGTTGGCACACAGTACAAATTAGTTGTTGATAAAGCACGTCGCCGTAAAATCACGAACAACCATACAGCGACACACTTATTGCACAAAGCCTTAAAAGATGTATTAGGCACGCATGCTAATCAAGCAGGTTCTTATGTTTCTCCAACTTATTTACGATTTGACTTTACACACTTTGGACAAGTTACACCAGAAGAACTAAAACAAATGGAACGTATTGTTAACGAAAAAATTTGGGAAGCATTAGATGTTGTGACGATTGAAACAGATGTTGACACAGCTAAATCAATGGGAGCAATGGCACTCTTTGGTGAAAAATATGGTAAAGTAGTACGTGTTGTCAATATTGGTGGTTATTCGATTGAATTATGTGGTGGTATTCATGTAGGCAACACACAAGAAATTGGTTTATTCCAAATTGTATCCGAATCAGGTATCGGTGCAGGAACAAGACGTATTGAAGCTGTTACAAGTCAAGAAGCATATGAACTATTAAATAGCTTTGAACGTACACTTGTTGACACAGCAAAAACAGTAAAATCTTCTGTGATGGATGTACCAACACGTGTTGGACAATTATTACAAGAACAAAAAGAATTGCGTTCAGAACTAGAATCATTAAAAGCAAAATTATTGAAGCAAGAATCAAATGCTTTATTTGATAATGTACAAGTCTACCATGATTTACGTATCATTGCAGTGGAAACACCAAATAAAGATATGAATGCATTAAGAGGACTAGCAGATACATGGAAAGAAAAAGATAGTTCAGATGTCTTTGTAGTTGCTACAGTACAAGATGACAAAGTGAACTTGCTTGTTGCCGCAAATAAAAAAGCCAATGAAAAAGGCGTGAAAGCAGGAGATTTAATCAAACAAATTGCTCCACTTGTGGCAGGTGGCGGTGGAGGTCGTCCAGATATGGCACAAGCTGGTGGTAAAAATCCTGCAGGTGTCAAAGATGCTTTAGCAAAAGTAATTGAATTATTAAAATAAAAAGAGAAAAAACATCACACAACCAATCTTGGTGTGTGATGTTTTTTAACATGATAATTAAGAAAATGTATAAAATATTCTACGATTTGTCTAAATATTTGATGAGTATTGGATGATAGGGTGTAGTTAATTATATGAAAAAATAAAAGCGGTATCATGAAAAAATCCCCATAAATATAGTTTTCTTATTTATATATTGTTATAATAAAATCAACAACACAATATTGGAGGGGTTTGTATGAGAAAATGGATACAAAAATGGATAAAGTGGTTAATGGTAGTTGTGCTTTTCGTAGGTATTTCACCGAGTTTGAAAGCGTATTCCGATCAAGAGAACTATATGCGTGTGTTTTCGATTGATGCAGGGCGTAAATATTTTTCATTAGAACAACTCAAACAGCTTGTCGATAAAGCACAAGAATTAGGCTTTACTGATTTACACGTTTTATTAGGTAATGATGGTTTAAGATTCGTTCTAGATGACATGGAAATTACAACAAATAGTAAAACGTACCCAAGTAATGCTGTCAAAGAAGCGATAAAAGAAGGGAATAGATCTTATTATAATGATCGAAATGGGGATGCTTTAACCCAAGCAGAAATGACAGAGTTATTGGCGTATGCTGCTTCTAAGAAAGTGTCTATTATTCCAGCTGTCAATAGCCCAGGACATATGGATGCGATTTTAGTTGCTATGGAAAAATTAGGGATTGCTAATCCGTTCCACACAAATAATGGTATAAGTTCCGATAGAACATTAGATATTACGAATACAGAAGCCGTTGATTTTACAAAACAATTAGTTAAAAAATATGCTAATTATTTTTCTGGAAAAGTACGTATTTTTAATTTTGGGGCAGATGAATTTGCTAATGACTTATACACACAAGGCACGAATGGATTTAAAGCATTACAATCAAAAGGACTTTATAAAACATTCGGAGAATATGTGAACGCTCTGGCACAGATTATTAAAGATGCAAATTTACAACCAATGGCGTTTAATGACGGATTTTACTATAACAATAGTGAAGAGGTAACGTTTGATAAAGATATTATTATTTCTTATTGGACATCGGGTTGGAATGGGTATAATGTTGCCTCTGCAAAAACATTGAGTGCAAAAGGACATAAAATTCTAAATACAAATGATGCTTGGTATTATGTGGTGGGTCGTGATTATTCAGGTAGTGGTTGGTATAACTTACAACAAGGATTAGATGGCGTTCAAAAAGCACCATTTAGACAAGTGGCAGGTACCACTTATAATCCAGATGATCCAAGTGCAAACGTGAATATTATCGGAAGTATGGTTTGTACATGGTGTGATACACCGTCAAGACAATATAAACCAAATTTAGCCTTTAGACTTATGCAAGCTTTTGCAACAAAAAATGCAGATGTGTTTGCTAAAAAACCGAATGCTGATTATGCAAAAGTGGATGCATTACTTGCACGAGTACCAAAAGATTTGACAATATACAACACAAATGTTGTTGATGCATTAACAAAACTAATTAATTCGATTGATCGAACAAAAACAAACGATCAACAAGAAGAAGTGAATGAATATGCTAAACAATTAGAAGAATTGTTAAATACATTGGAACTAAAACCTGCAGATTATACAGCATTAATTGAAGGTATATCAAAAATACCTCAAGATTTAGATAACTATACAGAAGAAACAGTTGAAAATCTAACGAATTTTATTAATAATATTGATGAAACAAAAAATATCACACAACAAAGTGATGTTGATGCATACGTGGAACAGTTAGAAGATTTAGTAAAAGCATTAACATTGAAAAAAGCAGATTACACAGCATTAGATAAAGTAGTCGCAACAGTACCAAAAGATTTGGATAGCTATACAGAAGAAAGTGTAAAAGCTTTAACAGATTTTATCAATGATATTGATAAAACAAAAAATATCACACAACAAAGTGATGTTGATGCATACGTGAAACAATTAGAAGATTTAGTAAAAGCACTAACATTGAAAAAAGCAGATTACACAGCATTAGATGAAGTAGTAGCGACAGTACCAAAAGATTTGGATAGCTATACAGAAGAAAGTGTAAAAGCTTTAACAGATTTTATCAATAATGTTGATAAAACAAAAAATATCACACAACAAAGTGATGTTGATGCATACGTGAAACAGTTAGAAGATTTAGTAAAAGCACTAACATTGAAAAAAGCAGATTACACAGCATTAGATAAAGTGCTAGCAACAGTACCAAAAGATTTGGATAGCTATACAGAAGAAAGCGTAAAAGCTTTAACAGATTTTATTAAAAATATTGATAAAACAAAAAATATTACACAACAAAATGATGTTAATCATGATGTGCAAAAATTAGAAGAAACGATTAAAGCACTTGTCTTGAAAAAATCTCCAGTATTACCACATCTACCAAAAGATGCAGAAATAGAATATATGATAATTGATGGAAATAATCAAACAATTTCAGCGGGACAAACACTTAGAATGGCATCAAATGCTGATTTTAATAAATTCGTATCTGTTATGGTTGACGGTAAAATGGTAGATAAAAGTATGTATACGGTAAAAAGTGGTAGTACGATTGTTACATTATCAAATATGTATACAGCAACATTAACAACAGGCAAACATCAATTAAGTATTGTTTCTCGTGATGGTAAAGCAGTGGGAACGTTCTATGTGAAAAAAGCAACTGTTAAAGAAAATGCAAATATAAAAACAAATAGTACACTGTCAAAAGAAACAACAAAAAATAAAACACTGGTGAAAACAGGAGAACAAATGGCATTGTGGACAATGTTCATTGGACTACTTTGTATTGGTGTTGCTGTATGGCTTAAAAAACAACATTAAGAAAATCAAAAAAACGCAATAAGTCACGCTTATTGCGTTTTTTTGATATAATAAATGTAATAAAGTCAAAAATAAGGAGAATAAGATGAACACATTAAACTATTTACAAGAATTGTTGGCAATAGCATCTCCAACAGGGTTCACAAAAGATGTTATTGAGTATTTGATAGAAACGACTGAAAAAATGGGATATAGAGCTAAACGTACCAATAAAGGCGGTGTTTTAGTAACCGTTCAGGGTAAAGATGATACTAAACATAAAGTAGTGACGGCACATGTGGATACTTTAGGTACTATTGTACGTGCGATTAAACCAGATGGACGATTAAAATTAGATAAAATCGGTGGATTCCCTTGGAATATGATTGAGGGAGAAAACTGTACAGTACATATTGCGAGTACGGGGGGGAAAGTAACAGGAACAATTTTATTACATCAAACGAGTTGTCATGTGTATCGTGAGGCAGGTACGATTGAACGTACACAAGATAATATGGAAGTACGTTTAGATGAGAAAGTCAAAAAAGCAGATGATACAAAAGCATTAGGCATCAATGTAGGAGATTTTGTTAGCTTTGACCCAAGAACTACCTTAACCGATACGGGATTTATCAAAAGTCGATTCCTTGATGATAAAGTGAGTGCTGCTATTTTACTGGCACTTTTAGAAAAATACCAACTAGAAAAAATAGTACTACCATATACAACACATATCTATTTTTCAACAAATGAAGAAATTGGATACGGTGCTAATTCATCTATTGATGAGCGTACAGTAGAATATTTGGCTGTGGATATGGGAGCAATGGGGGATGATCAACAAACAGATGAATATACTGTATCTATTTGTGTGAAAGATGGTTCTGGTCCATATCATTATGGATTTCGTCAACATTTAGTAGCGTTGGCGAATCAATATGCTATCCCATTTCAGTTAGATATTTATCCATATTATGGGAGTGATGCCTCCGCAGCAATGCGTGCTGGTGCAGATGTGAAACATGCTCTATTAGGAGCGGGGATTGAATCAAGTCATTCCTATGAACGTACACACATAGATTCTATTGTGGCGACACAAAACTTAGTGGATGCGTACATTCAAAGTGGGTTAGTAGAATAGAAAAATCGGCTACTAAGAGGAGTAGGGTATGAAGTGGCTATAATGGATATGCACCGACTAATACTAGACATAGACTTATGAATGGTGTGTATTCAAGATGTTCTCATAAATAATGAATATTTTATTAGAAAGGAAACGGAGATGCTAGATTTATTAAAAGACACTAAAGTGTGGACGATTTTATTTGCCATTGTATTTTATATCATCGTACGTACGATTTCGGATAGGCTTCTAGCCAAACGTAATAATTTATCTGTACGTTTTATTGGAAATTTATGTAAAACAGGAGCATTGATTTTTGGCTTTTTTCTTATTTTAAGTCAGTTTGAAAATTTTAGAGGATTTATTACATCTCTACTAGCTAACTCAGCACTTGTCGTGGCAGTATTAGGTTTTGCTTTACAAAATGTGATTCGGAACTTATTGGCAGGTATTTTATTGATACAATCAGATGCCTTCAAAATCGGTGATAGAGTACGATTATCCGATAAAAATATTACTGGTGTCATTGAAGAAATGAATTTACATTATACAGTGATTAAATTGTATACGAATGAGCGTGCGATTGTTCCGAATTATGTGATGAATGAAACGGTCGTTATCAATAATGACAAAAAGGATTCAACAACAAGCTATCCGATTTCCTTTTATATTCGATTGGATAAAGATTTAGATAAGGTCATAGATATTATTAAAGAACAAATTATTCGTCATCATCTCGTGCTGAATAAAGAAGATACTAAAGTGACGCTGGCGGAGTTGAGTACAACGTATGTTGAGGTGAAAGCTTTCATTTGGACACGAGATATTGAGGAAAGTTTTATTACGGTATCGGCATTACGATTGGATATTATTAAAGCCTTGCAAAAGCATGATTTAATTAGTGTTGAAACGACTCTTTCATAAGAATAAAATGACTAGTGAAAAACTAGTCATTTTTGTTTGTAAAGTATCTTGTTATTTTCCAAATAATCTCTTATAATAAGTGGACAATAATGGAGGATAGACGTGAAAGATAAAACAAAATTAGGGATTGCTATAGGTGTTTTAGTCACATTTATTATTGGTTTGGCACTCTATTGCATGCCGAATCCAAAAGTGATGTTTGTAGAAAATACGCAGCAGAGTACAACTCAAGAATCCATCAGAGAAACAGAAAGTGAAATATCATCAGAATCCGTAGAGAAAATAGAGGAAAAAGCAGTCAAAAAACGACAAAAATCAATGGAAGAAAAACAAGATGTGATGAAAGCCGATTTGGCAGAAATGGATGCGTATGGTTTGTATTATGACTACCCCAATTTATCTTTAGTAGATACTGTAAAAGCTTATTTAGACGAGTTTGGTATTGATTATAAGAGTATTGCTTTTTCTTATAAAGATATTGACACAAATGAAACTTTTTCTATGAATGATACACAGCCGATGACAGCTGGTAGTACATATAAATTACCATTAAATATGTTAGTAGTTGATGAAGTAGAAGCAGGGCGGTTATCTTTAGATGAGGCATTTGATATTACGGGAACAACCTATGAATACAAAGGGGAGCATGATACATACGTCTCAGTTTTTGGCGGAGCTATGACTATTCCACAAATGCAAAAATATTCCTTACAATATTCTGAGAATACCCCCGCCTACGCATTGGCAGATAGAGTAGGAGGCATTGAAGCCGCGTATGCCATGTTTGGACGGTATGGGCAATCCAAAGCAGATACTAAAACAATCGACTTGAATAATAAAACAACCACAGATTACTATATTCAAGTATTAGAATACTTGTGGAATGATAGAGAGAAATATCGTGATTTAATCATGTATCTTGGCTACTCTTTCCCAGACGAGTATTATAAGACATTTGTGAAAGTACCTGTGTATCAAAAACCAGGATATGTTCGTGAAGCTTTGAATGTTTGTGCGATTGTAGAAGAAAATAAGCCATATTTAGTATCTATCTATACTGCTGGATTAGGTGGTAGCACTATTCATAGTACGGAAGTAAGTGGTGTAGGTGCATATCAATTAGGTGCTTTAGCTTACGTAATCAATGAGTGGCACAGAGTGAATATGAATTAATAGTTCTTTATCAATTGTATTGGTAAAGAGCACATCACTTGGCAGTGAATGCCTTTGTCATTCACTGCCTTTTTCTTTTAGTATAAACATTATCAAAATACAGTTGCTTTATTCTCGATAGAGCTAAAATCTAAATAACGAGGGAAAATTGATATTATGAAGTGTTTATTTTCTTTTATTTTTACAGAGATTTTACTTGATTTACTACGAGAAAATCTTATAAACGAAAGGAGAGTATGCTATAATAAGCACAGGATACTGATTAGGAGATAAATATGGTTAATAAAAAAGTAGCAAAATATGAATTAGAAAGTAAACCACTGATTTATAGTTACCCATTAGCAGATTTAGAGGCGTGGTTTATTGAGAATGGACAAAAAAAATTCCGTGCCAATCAAGTGTGGGATTGGTTATATCGAAAACGTGTCAATTCTTTTCAAGAGATGACAAATTTATCTAAAGATATAATTGATTTATTAGAAGAAACATTTGCTTTTCCTGTTTTAAATGAAAAAATTAAGCAACAATCAACTGATGGGACACGTAAATTTCTATTTGAATTAGCAGATGGCTTACTCATTGAAACAGTATTGATGCCTCAAGAATATGGTTTATCTATTTGTGTCACAACGCAAGTGGGTTGTAATATTGGCTGTACATTTTGTGCCAGTGGTATCATTGCCAAACAACGTGATTTAGTTGCTGGTGAAATTGTTGCACAAGTGATGCACGTTCAAAAAACATTAGATACTTTAGGTAAGGACGAACGTGTTAGTCATATTGTTGTAATGGGAATAGGAGAACCTTTTGATAACTATGATAATGTCATAAAATTTTTATCCGTTGTAAATTCTGACAAAGGATTGGCGATAGGTGCTAGACATATTACCGTTTCTACGAGTGGACTAGCTCCAAAAATTATAGAATTTGCAGATAATGGTTTACAAGTGAACCTCGCCTTATCTTTACACGCACCAGATAATGAAACACGTTCGAGAATTATGCGTATTAATCGTAAATATCCGATTGAAGTTGTCATGGGTGCGATTGATGAATACATTCGTAAAACAAATCGACGTGTGACGTTTGAATACATTATGTTAGATCATGTCAACGACTCTGTTGAACAGGCTCAACAGTTAGTTGATTTATTAAAAGACAAAAAACATCTATCATACGTCAATTTAATTCCATATAACAAAGTAAGAGAGCACGACCAATATGAACGTAGTAGTAAAGAGCGAGTAGTTGCCTTTTACGATGTTTTAAAGAAAAATCGTATTAACTGTGTCGTACGTAAAGAATTTGGACACGATATAGAAGCTGCATGTGGTCAATTACGTTCAAGTCAAATGAAAAAGCAAGCTAATAAAAAAAGTTCTCTAACCTAAAATGGTAGGTTAGAGAACTTTTTTGTTAGGTCTTTTCATCTTTTTGTCTATCTACATAGAAAATTTCTTTATCTTTGCATATAGTATGTATAGTACATGATGTGTCATGTTGATAAAATTTGTAGATAAGGAAGTGAGATATGGACTATTTTTCTTGGTTAGAGCATTTAAAATCTAGTTTAGATGCCAATGTACCATTTGGTATATGTGCAATAATTGTTATTTTTGAATTTATTGGATTTACTTTACATCAAAGGCATGCAAGAAAAAATTTTGATGTGATTATTTTTATTGAGGAGAGAGCAATTATCCGTTTAGAGCGTGTCGTTGACAAAAAAGATGAGATGATTATAAAACTTCAAAGTAAGTTATTTCATAAAAAAGAATTGGAGGAAGATAAATGAACAATGCTAGTTTTTTAATACTATGTATTTTTGTTACTATTGTGTTTTACGTATGGGATATATCTCAGCATCGAAAAACATTGAATAGAGCTATGTTAAAAGTTCACTGGCAACATAAAATTTTTGTAAATATTCACCTGAAACAAATGTGTTCTGTATATCCAATGCTTTCTAAAGTAACGGCTTCATTTAGTCAATCAAAATTACAAGATGATAGCATACAAGAGATAGTAAGTCGTTCAAAATTATTAGACATAATTGATAAACAACAATTAAATAAGGAAATAGATGATTTAATGGAGAACGGTTCTGAAAATGATAAAGATGTTTTTATTTGGTATCTATTAACGTGTCTATGGATACAAGATTATAAGTATCATCACATGAAAGTTATGAATATTGAAAAAGAAACGCAAAAATTAAAGGATGAGAAAAGTGAACGAGATAGAATTTTAAATCGAGGATTTTGCTTAATGTAATAGAATATTTTGAAAAGTGACTAAGTATTGTATAGCCTATAGAAGAAAATATTAGATAATCAGCTGGGTGCATCCTCTATATTTCGAGTTGAGATAATTAGATTACCTAATATATAGAAATATACTACTAGTGCATTGATTAAGTTAGGTGTAATGGTGTTATTAAGTGTCTTAAGTGTCAATGTATACTTTCATAATTTTAATAAAAGGAAAAGACTTCAAAAAAGCTAAAAATTTTTGAAATCTGCTTTTTTCTTGCAGTACATTAGCAAAACGAACAACTGTGTATATTATAGGTAAATGATAGAGATAATTTTTATTTATCAATATAGCAGCCATTAAGAAAGGCATGTACGAATGACGTGCATGCCTTTTTGATTTCATACAAGTTTATCATATATTTATTTTGAAAAATAAACGCCTAGTCTATATTTCCTATTGATAAAGCGAATGGCTTTTATTTTATCCAACTGTTGTTGTGAGATTGCTTGTTTTAACATAGCCATTTTTTCATTTTTGATGATTAAATTGTATATGACAATTTTTTTCTGTTTGTCCTCTCCATATGCTGCTATGAGTGTAAGAAGAAGTATGATATATAAGAAAAATTTTGTGTCCATCTATCACCACTAAAACAATTATCTTGAATGCCTTTAAACACTAGAATAGTCAAGTATTGATACCTTTCATTTAACGTATTAGTGAATCATAGAAAGAATATCCCAATTTATGACCTGGAGTTTTTCTTGAAATTTCTGAAAAAAATACGCTGACATCTCGTGATAATTCTCGTTTCAAAGCAAGTATTCCTAATTGTGTTTTTAAATCTTCCACAACTTTTCTCTCATACATATTATTTTCTATCTTATTCTTTGCTTCTAATAAAAGTTCTCTTTCTTTATCACTTATAAGATAATTCAATACTAAACGATATATTACAGTTAATAACTCTTGATTTTCATTTTCCCATTTTATTTTCATAATCGTACATCTCCATAATATCTATTTAAACATAAATTGTCCTTATAAAACGATGTGTACATTGGTGTCGCCGGTTTCTTTTCATAAGTATATTATAGACCTCTGTTAGATTAATGTAAATTTATATATCAACATAAAAATGATATAGCATTTATTTTCTGTACTCTCCACCTAAAGCTTTATATCATGTGATGTGACAAATGTCATTTTTTTATGTGACATCTTTTACTAATAAGAGTTGGAAATAGAGATTATACTATATCTATCAAACTAAATACGGAGCATGAGGAGTGTGTTATATGATTGAAGTAAATAAAATATATAAAGCGATAAGTGGACAACATATTTTAAAAGATATTTCTTTTACGATTAATAAAGGAGATTGTGTCGCTTTGATTGGTCCGAATGGAGCAGGAAAAACGACGTTAATGTCCTGCTTAATTGGCGATAAATTTGTTTCAAAGGGTGAAATAACGATTGATAAAATGCCTGTCACACATGCGTCCTTAAAAACAAAAGTCGCCATTTTACCACAGGAAAATGTAGCACCTCAAAATTTAAAAGTATTCGAATTGATTACATTCTTCCAAAAAATTCACAAAAATTCATTATCCACAGAAGAAATTGATGCTTTACTAGGTTTTTCAGCAGAGCAAAAAAATCAAGTTACCGAAAAATTATCGGGTGGGCAAAGACGGTTGATGTCTTTTGTACTAACACTCATTGGTCAACCAAGTATTTTATTTTTAGATGAACCAACAGCAAGTATGGATACGTCGACAAGACAACGGTTTTGGGAAATTATTTCTCAATTAAAAACAAAGGGTGTCACGATTATTTACTCCTCACACTACATCGAAGAAGTAGAACATACGGCAGATAGAATTTTAGTGTTGCATCATGGGCAACTTTTACGTGATACGACACCGCATAAAATGCGTTCGGAGGAACGAGAAAAGCAGTTTAATATACCGATTATATATCAGAAAAGTATCCAAAAACTTGAGATAATTTATGATGTCAAAACATCACGTGATACGATAACGTTTATGACAAAAGAGCCCCAAAAAGTCTTTGAATATCTACAAAATTTAGGGTGTTCGATTGAAGATATGGAAATGTTAAACAAAACATTATTAAATACACTGTTTGATAATACAAAGGAGGAAAAATAATGGGTGCTTTATTAAAAATGGAATTGATTTTAACAAAACGTGATTTGTTTTCATTTGTTTTAGGGATTGGTATGCCCGTTTTGTTTTTCCTGCTTTTTTCATCTATGTTTGATAGTAGTTATGGGGATGTGGCGATACTAACACGCAATTATTTAATTACCATGACCGCTTTTAGTATGAGTAGTTTTGGATTATACGGTTTTCCAATTTTACTGGATACAGATAAGAAAAATAATTGGTTGATACAAATACAGCATTCGCCGATTTCGTTAGCACAATACTATGCGGTAAAAGTGATACGCATGTTTGTATCTTTTGTTATTTCGATTATCATCAATTTTGCTGTAGGTATTTTTATTAAAAATGTAGCAATGAGTGTGGGGCAATGGATTGTGAGTGCTCTATTATTGTTAGTAGGCAGTTTGACGTACTTAGCGATTGGGTTATTATTAACCCTTTTTAAAACAACACAAACCATGAATATCGTTGCGAATATTTTGTATTTTGTTTTGGCTATTTTTGGAGGTTCGTGGATGCCTTATGAAACATTACCACAATGGATGCAGCAAGTAGCTCATATGACGCCAAGTTATTATGCAAATCAGTTGGTCTTGGGGTATTTAAAGAATGATACCGTGAATATCTTAACTTTACTAATTGTTGTTGTGTATGCCATAATAGTAGGAGGAATAGCGTTTATTTTGAGAAAAAAACAGGAGGTAAAATAATGTCGATTTTCAAAAAAATACACCCAATGTATTTTGTATCACTTGTTTATCTTATTTTTCCATTTTACTACATTTTTACGGGAGAATATTCTCTATGGTTTTTACCATTAACAATTCTTTTTGTTGTTTCATACTTATCGCTTATACTGGTTAAACAAGAGAGCATTGAATGGATATTATTTCTTTATCTATGTGTGTACACCATTGTGTTAACGGTATTTGGGAGTGTCACGTCATCACTATTTATTTTCTATATTACCAATATATTGACATGGCATTTTCAAGATGATGCTTTAACAAGTAAACGCTACATTATTTTTTATATGACCTATGCCGTATTGCTTTATTGTATATTCCAAGTAAAAGACATCGAAGTAATTATCTTTTTGGTAATTTTTCATTTAGTAGCGGTTGGTATGATGTATGTGATGAGAAAAAGCGTAAAAGAGGAGCGGTTAAAGAAAATACTTCAAGAAAAAAATGAATCTATCAATTTACTACTAGCGGAAAATGAAAGAAACCGTATTGGACAAGATTTACATGATACATTGGGACATGTCTTTGCCATGTTAAGTGTAAAAAGTGAATTAGCAATAGCGTTCATGGAAAATAAAGAGTATGACAAAGCGAGAAAAGAAATTGAAGAACTTAGAGAAGTGACGACAATTTCCATGAAAGAGGTTAGGCAGATTGTTCAGTCTTTGAAAAAACATACAGTGGAAGAGGAATTGCACATTTTACAAAATATGTTTGCTATGGCACAAATCACATTGAATGTGACAAATCGTGATATGATAAAAGTTTTATCAGAACCGTTACAAGCAGTGATTACGATGATATTAAGAGAATGTGGTAATAATTTAATCAAGCATAGTCAAGCAACCCATTGTCATATAGGATTTGAACGAAAAAGTAAAGAAATGCTAATAACGGTAGAAGATAATGGTGTTGGATTTGATACATGGACAGGGCAAGAGTTGCATTCAATACGAGATAGATTGACAACAATAAAAGGACAGCTAGAAATGACATCACTAAAAGACCCAACACGTTTGATAATGTGGATACCATTGGAGGAGGACTTGATATGAATGTATTAGTTGCAGAAGATCAAGGGATGTTATTAGATGCGATGTGTCAATTACTTACAATGCAAGAGGAAATTCGTCATGTTCACCAAGTATCTAATGGGAAATTAGCCATAGATTGTTTAGAAAAAGAGCAGATTGATGTAGCAATACTAGATATTGAAATGCCCTACATGACAGGACTAGATGTTTTAGAATGGATACGTGAACGACAGTTAAACACGAAAGTGATTATTGTGACAACATTTAAACGTCCGGGATATTTTCAAAGAGCAGTTAGAGCAGGTGTAGATGCTTTCGTATTAAAAGAACGGAGCATTTCAGACTTGATGATAACCATTCAAAGTGTTTTGAAAGGTCAAAAAGAGTATTCCCCAGAACTTATGGAAGTGATGTTTATGCAAGAAAATCCATTGACAGAACAAGAACAAGTATTATTAAAACAAGTATCTTTAGGATTGTCTAATAAAGAAATTTCCCAAAAAATGTTTTTATCTAATGGAACAGTTCGGAACTATATGTCAACGATTTTACTAAAATTAGAAGCAACAAATCGTATTGAAGCAGTAAACATTGCAGAAAAAAATGGCTGGGTTTAAAATTAAAATTTAATGAGAAGTACACAGAATATAGATCGTAAAACAAAAAAATCTATATTTTGTGTATTTTTTAGGGAGGGAGGGTTAGAAAATCCTTTTTTGTAGATAGATAAAAACCTATGTATTAAATAAAAACGCTTTAAAATATATAAAAATTAACGAGGGAGGGCTATTATGGAGAGTTGACGAATAAATATTCAAGCGTTATAATTCGTCTATCACAATAAAAAAGGAGAGAAAAACTTATGACAAGAACAAGTAAGTTAAAGCGGGTTAATCGTGTTGCTTTAGCCATGATGTTACTTGGTGGTGCTTTTGTTCCGGCTGTTCCGTATGCGCAACCTGTTTTTGCAATTAACGGTGTTTCAGCTAGCGTTCCTGATAGAACAACAGTAACCATTGTGAAGTTACAAGCAGATGCGTATAACAGTACTGTTCCTAAAGTAAATGAAAATGGTCAAGCATTGACTAATACAGAAATAGGAGCATTAGGGACAAATGTAAGAACATTATCAAATGTTACCTTCAAATGGTATAAAATTCCAGAGGATAAACTAAATGATCCAGAATGGACAAATGAAAAACTGATGGCTAAAACAGAAGCACAGCTAGATGCGTTAATTACTGGTAATGATAACTCAGGACTGTTAGATCCAACAGCTGAAAATGGAGAAGTGCGATTTATTCGTACAAAAGAACAAAATGGTACATATTGGATTATCGAACATTCAGCACCGTCAGAAGTATCAGCAGGATATGCTGTGCCATTCCGTTTGACAGTACCTTTAAGTGCAAGTGATGGATCAGGCTATTTATCAGAAGCTCATGTGTATCCAAAAAACGTAACAGGTAAATTACCGTCAGTAGACAAGGATGTGAATCAACTTGGTTCAAATGAGGGTAGCTATAATGCTGGTCAAGACATTCAATTCTATTTAAAAGGAACGATTCCGACAAATATTGATACCTATTCTAAATATGACTTTACAGATACATTGGATGAAGCATTAGATTATGTAGGTGTTGGTAAAGTTCAATTTGGTACAACTGAATTGATTAAAGATACAGACTATACAGTAACACCTCCAACAACAGATAATAGAACAGTTACTGTTTCTTTAACATCAGAGGGGTTAGATAAAATCACACGTAGCGTTTCGCTAGATAAACGTAATCATCCAAGTGCTACGGAAATTGGTAATGTGACAGAAAATACAGATGCAAATCCATTTATTCAAGTCGAGTTAAAAGCAAAAATCAATGATAAAGCAATTATGGGTAAAGGGATTAAAAACGAAACGAAAATCGTTTATAAAAACAGTGGCGGTAATCATCATGATCCAAATGATCCACATAAACCAAATACACCACCAAGCACACCACCGGGTACACCAGATACTCCACCAGAAACACCGGAAACACCACCTTCTCCACCGGTATACGTTTATACAGGAGGTAAAAGATTTACAAAAGATGATGCAACAAATGAAAATGTGACATTATCTGGAGCGGAATTTAAACTGTATAATACTGATCAAGATGAAACACCTATGAAATGGACAGACGGATTAATTGCAGCAAATAAAGCAGCGATTGATGCGGGTAAATTTAAACTAGCTGTTGCGGGTGAAGACATTGTATTAGTTTCTGATGAACATGGAGAATTTGAAATTAAAGGGTTAGGATATCTTCCAGATACATCAACCACAGCAATTGGTGACGGTTCAAAACAATATTACTTAAAAGAAACAAAAGCACCAACTGGGTATCAACTATTAACGTCAAAAATTTCGTTTACAGTATCACAAACATCATACTATATAGATCCAACAGCAATAATGTCAGCAACCGAGAACGGAAATGCGACTGCAGATAAAGTGCATAATAACAAACGTCCAACCATTCCAGATACAGGTGGTATTGGTACAGTTATCTTTATTGCTTTAGGATTAGGTTTAATGGGCTTTGCCTTTATTGGTATGAAAAAATCAAAAAAATAAGCAGTAAGTAGAGAACAGGTGTTTATCACCTGTTTTCTCAAACACGATTTAGCGATAAATAAAGGTATGTTCCCATCATATTCTCAATACTTTGTTTGTCGGCGTATGAATAACATACGTTAAGTCGTGTTTGAGAAGATAAGAATGTTCGATACTAGAAAGATATTGAAAAGATATTAAAAAGGAAAGGAAGATAGGATGACATTTTCTAAATTAGTCAAAAGAATATGTGTGTTGATTGCGTTTGTCTGTTTACCATTTTCTAATCATGCGCATGCAAATGATACGGTAACGATTGAAATTATTAGTCCGAATGCTTTTGCCAATAATCAAGATATTCAATATCATCTGTTTAAAATTGGAGCAGACCAGTCTGAAGTAGATTGGGTGAAAACGCAAGATTTGCACACTTTGAAAAATAAATATACTGCATCTGTTGTGTCATTAAATGACCAGTCCTATAAAGTCCAGTTGGAGAGAGGCTTGTATTATGTACTGGCAGTATCTGAAAAAACAGAGCTTGCTATAACAGAAATTGTACCTTTTTTTATTGATTTAACAGGGAATGATTTTGAAAATAAAACGATTCATGCAAAGCAATTTCATCCAACAGGAGAATTACATTTGTTTAAATATGAACAACAAGGAAAAGAGCGAACACCACTAGCGAATGTTGCCTTTTCTTTGTATACAAAAAATAATGAGATTGTACATGTGAAAAACGGCTTAGCAACACTTGATGCAGACGGAGAAACGGTATTAAACACTGATGAAATGGGAAATATTCGTATTTTCGGTCTTGCTGAAGGGGAATATATTATCAAAGAAGTCAAAGCGTTGCCGGGGTATCAACTATTAACAGATACACCAATGATTATGATTAAAGCGAATGACGTGACGAATATTGCGATAGAAAATCACCCAACACATTTTGGAGGGAAACGATTTAAGAAAGTGAATGAACAAACACCCGCTAAGGCTTTACAAGGTGCTGTTTTTGAAGTGTTAGACGCTGACAAAAAACCACTATTAAGAGGTGGACATACATATACTCTTACCTCTGGGGAAAATGGATATTTTGAAGTACAGGATTTGCCTTATGGAAAATATTATTTAAGAGAAGTAAAAGCACCGATTGTCGATAATGTTGAATATGCTGTATTGGGTGTAGATATTGCATTCGAGATTACACCTATATCATATACAGATGATACGCTGACAATTATTGTGAATAGACCTTTACCACCTGATCTTATTGGGCGTTGGTTACCACATACAGGTGAATTGTTGAGTAATGGGTATGTATGGGGCATTGTTTTCGTTATTGTAGGGATATTCTTAAAGAAAAAGAGTGTGAAACATGACAATGAAGAAAACCAAAACTAGAAAAAGTCGTTTCTTTTTTTATCTAGTATTTTTAATTGGTTTAGGTATATTGGCATTCCCTTTAGTTAGTCAGTATTTATATTATCGTGCGTCTATTGTGCAAGTGACGAGTTTTAAAGCAGAAGTGAAAAAATTAGATACAGCAGATATTAAAAGACGTATTTTTTTAGCAAATGCTTATAATGATGCGCTTATATCTAGTAAACATATAGATGTTGAAGATCCTTATTCGGAAAAAGATAGAAAAGAAGGAACAGCAGAATATGCCCGTATGCTAGAAGTAAATGAACAGATTGGGCATGTATCCATTCCGAAAATTGTACAAGACTTACCCATTTATGCAGGGAGTTCGGAGAATGTTTTACAACGAGGTGTTGGGCATTTAGAGGCAACTTCTCTGCCTGTTGGGGGGAATAGTACGCATGCTGTTTTAACAGCACATCGGGGATTACCCACTGCACAATTGTTTACAGATTTAGACAAATTGGAAATTGGCGATAAGTTTTATGTTCATAATATTGGTGGAACATTAGCGTATCAAGTGGATCAAATCAAAGTGGTAGAACCTACTAATATTGAGGATTTACGTATTCAAGAGGGACACGATTATGTGACGTTGTTGACGTGTACACCTTATATGGTTAACACACATCGTTTACTTGTTAGAGGATTTCGTATTGATTATGTGGAAGCGATAGAAGAAAAAGAAACTAGTTATTTTAAAGAGAATGATTTATACAAGCGCTTGTTTTATGGTACGTTTTTTGTATTAGTGATTTTAGTTATTTTATTTGTTAAATTGCACCGAAAATATAGAAAAGAGAACAGATATGCGAAAAAGGGTAGTCGCCAAAAGACGTAAGAGAGGACTTATTATCATCTTTTTACTTGGATTAGGAATAACATTATTTCCCATTGTTAGTCAAACCATGTATTATTTTGCCTCAAAAGTTGTGGTGACAGAATTTGAAAAAAATGCATCGCATATTTCGACAAAAGATGTTGATAAACGCATTGCTTTAGCAAAAGCATATAATGAAACGAGGATTCAAAAAGTTTGGATACAAGATCCATTTACGGATTTACAAAAAGACGGTATCAAAGAGTATGCCCGTATGTTAGAAATAAATGAACAAATTGGATATCTACGTATACCTAAGCTGTTAGAAGAAATTCCAATTTATGCAGGCACATCGGAAAATGTTTTGCAAAAAGGCGTGGGACATTTAGAGTTGACGTCGCTACCCGTTGGTGGAGAAAGTACGCATACCGTTTTATCTGCGCATAGAGGATTACCTACGGCAAAGTTATTCACTGATTTAGATAAAATGGAAATCGGCGATATGTTTTATATTCGCAATATCAAAGAAACATTGGCTTATCGTGTGTTTCAAGTCAAAGTAGTAGAACCTACAGACTTAGGAGCCATTGCTATCCAAACAGGAAAAGATTATGCAACACTATTGACATGCACACCTTATATGATAAATAGTCATCGACTTTTAGTCATGGGAGAACGTGTACCATATGTTGAACAAGAACAAACATTACAAACCAATCAATATCAAACATTGTGGTTATATAGATGGCTATTTTATCTCGCATTGAGTGGAGTCGTTATATTGAGTGGAATAATAATTAGAATGCGAAAGAAGGGAAGGTTGAGTCGTGAAAAAAATTAGACGTATAATCGCCATTAGTTTATTGATTTTATCTCATGTTTTTGGAGGTTTTGTTTATGCGCAAGAAAATGTTTCGGTTTCTACGTCAGATATGAGTATCTCGCAAGCGAATGATGAGCAATCTCAACCAAAAAAAGAAGAAACTGAAACAAGCCGTCAAACAGAGATTCAAACATTAAGTCAAACTGTCACGGAACGTATTGAAGAAACAACGGAAGAAAATGCAGGGTCGGTTATGTTCCGTTCAGCCAATCGAGAGAATCCACTAAGTGACGACACACCAGTAGCAGATTCAACAACTGTTAATAACCCTGACGGTTCTACGACGACAACAACTGTCACACGTTGGTGGGACACGATTAAGCGATTGACATTTGATCTAGGTAAATTTAGTATTCCAATTAAATTGGGAGATTTTGAACAAAAATCAACATTATATAAACAAGATATTGTGACAGATTCACAAGGGCGTTCCAAAATCGTTTGGGTATATAAAACACATATTTCAGGTAATATTAACCATACGGCAAGAGATTTAAAAACATTCTTTACGACAACAAAAGATTGGCTCTATAATAAATCGTGTTGGTGGGAATAATCCACCAACACGATTTTGTATATAAAAGTGGACAAAAAAAGAGAAATACCTGTATGATTAAATCACCACAATTAAACAAGGAGGTATTTCTCATGGATTATTATACAAAAAAATTATTGAC
>NZ_WNJX01000015.1:0-48637 GCF_010892375.1 Granulicatella sp. zg-84
ACTTCTATTAGAGAATTAACTTATGAAATTCCTGTATTGAAAGATGAACAAAGGAAAATTGCAGATTTATTTAATCAACTCGACAACCTCATCGCCTTTCACCAGCGTAAACTTAATAAGTTAAAAATATTAAAAAAGACTTATTTATCAGAAATGTTTCTCGATGAAAGAAAGCGTATACCAAAAAGGCATTTTTCTAGTTTTATTTATGCTTGGGAACAACGTAAGTTCATAAACGTTTTTGATTATTTACAAAATAATTCACTATCACGCTCAGAATTAACAAATAAAGGTTCAGTAATTAATGTACATTATGGAGATGTTCTTATTAAATACGGAGAGGTATTAAATGTAAATAAGGATGAGCTTACTTACATATTAGACGATTCACTTGCCAAGAAATATCAGGTTTCTTATTTGAAAAATGGAGATGTTATTATTGCTGATGCCGCTGAAGATAATACCGTTGGAAAATGTAGTGAAATAACTGGTTTAAATGAACAAATAGCATTGTCAGGACTACATACAATTCCTTGCCGCTCAAAAATAGAATTTGCAAAAGGTTATTTGGGATATTATATGAATTCAGACTCTTTCCACAATCAGTTATTGCCTTTATTGCAAGGAACAAAAGTATCGTCAATTTCAAAGTCTTCGATAAAAGAAACAGAAATAATATATCCTAAAAATCTTAAAGAACAAGAGGTAATTGGAGAGTATTTATCCAACTTGAACCACCTCATCGCCCTTCATCAGCGTAAATTAGAAAAGTTAAAAAATTTAAAAAAAGCTTATTTAAACGAGCTATTTGTTTGATACCAACATGTGTATTTATAATTATTACAATATCGACCAAAAAACAGATAAATATTAGTAACAGCAAGCATTATAAAATAACATTTTATACTAAAAAAGCCGTTAAAATAATAAAAACAAGGAAATTCTATTTCAACAGAATTTCCTTGTTTTCTATATTATTTGTTTTAATTAAGCATGAATTGGTAGGCCTAATGCCATTTCTGCTGCATCCATAACTGTTTCTGATAGTGATGGATGTGAGTGGATTGTTAATGCAATATCTTCGGCATTCATACCTGATTCGATTGCTAAGCCTAATTCTGCGATAATATCTGAAGCGCTGATACCTGCTACTTGAGCACCCACAATCACTTCATCTTCTTTTGTCACAACTAAGCGTACAAAACCTTCTGTTGCATTTAGTGATAATGCACGACCATTTCCTGCTAATGGGAATTTAACAGCTTTAACAGATAAGCCTTTTTCTTTTGCTTCTTTTTCTGTTAAACCAACTGTTGCTAATTCTGGGTCTGTAAAGCTTACAGCTGGAATCGCTTTGTAGTCAACGGCTACCGCTTTTCCTGAAATAGCTTCTGCTGCAATTTTTGCTTCATAACTTGCTTTATGTGCTAAAGCAGGGCCTGCTGTAATATCACCAATCGCATAGATGTTTGGTTGTGATGTACGGCATTGTTCATCAACAATAACTAAACCACGCTCTGTTGTATTAACGCCTGCTGCTGATAAGCCTAACTCATCATCTGTATTTGGGCGACGACCTACACAAACCATTACATAGTCAGCAGTTACTTCTTCTTGTTTACCGTCGACTTCGTATTTTACAGTAACACTGTCACCATTATCAATAGCCTCTTTAGCCATTGCTTTTGTCACAACTTTAACACCTTTTTTCGCAAATGATGCTTCTACTAATTTAACCATATCTGCATCAAATGACGGTAAAATACTTGGTGAACCTTCTAAAATAGTTACTTCTGAACCTAAGTTGGCATAAGCACCACCTAATTCTGAACCGATGACACCTCCACCGATAACAACGAATTTTTTAGGAATTTCTTTTAAATTTAATGCACCAGTAGAGTCAATGACACGTTTACCGAATTTAAAACCTTTAATTTCGATTGGACGGCTACCAGTAGCTAAAATCATATTGTTAAATGTGTATGTTTGAGCAGATTCTTCTGTAACAACACGTAGTGTGTTTGAATCAACTAAGAATGCTTCTCCATAAACAACATCAACTTTATTTTTTTTCAAAAGCATGCCAATTCCAGATGTCAATTTATTGACAACTTGATTGTCTTTCCATTCTTGTGTTTTTGTAAAATCAATTTTAACATTTTCAGCAGTTACACCAAAAATATCTGAGTGTTGAGCTTCTTGATAACGATGTCCAGCAGCAATCAATGCTTTAGATGGAATACAACCAACGTTTAAACAAACGCCACCTAAATTACCTTTTTCAATAACAGTAACTTTTTGTCCCATTTGTGCTGCACGAATTGCAGCAACATATCCACCAGGTCCAGCACCGATAACGACTGTATCTAGCTCAATGGCGAAATCTCCTACTACCATGTTTTTATCCTCTTTTCTCTTTTCTTAATTAGCCTTCCATTAACATTAATTCTGGATCTGCTAATAAACGTTTGATTTCATTCATCGCTTTTTGAGCAGTTGCTCCATCAACGATACGATGATCAAAACTTAATGATAATTTCATCATACGACCAACAGCTAATTCGCCATCTGCATTTACAACTGGCTCTGTCGCGATTGTACCAACACCCAAAATAGCAACTTCTGGATAGTTAATAATTGGAGTAAACCACATGCCGCCTACTGAACCAATATTACTAATTGTAATTGTACCATTTGACATATCAGCTGGTTTTAATTGTCCTGCATGGGCTAAAGCTGCTTTACTATTAATTTCATTCGCAATAGCAAACATACCTTTTGCATCAGCGTTTTTAATTGTTGGTACATATAAACCATGATCAGTATCTGTGGCAATACCTACATTGTAGTAGTTTTTGTACACAATTTCTTGAGCTGCATCATCAATAGAAGCATTTAATACCGGATATTTGCGTACAGTTGCAACCAATGCTTTCACAACGTATGGTAAGAATGTTAATTTAACATCTTGGCTAGCTGCAACGTCTTTGAATTTTTTACGATGATTCCATAATTTTGTTACTTCTACTTGGTCAAATAATGTTACATGCGGTGCTGTATGTTTACTATTAACCATTGCTTTAGAAATAGCTTTACGGATTGGTGTTAATTTTTCACGAGTTTCTGCTTCAGGTGTTTGTGATACATAAGGAGCAGGTGCTGCTTGAGCCACTTGTACTGGTTGGTTAACTTCTTGCACTGGTGCTACTTCTACTACTGTTTCTTGTACTGGAGCTGATACTGTTCCACCTTGTGCAAAGGCATCTACGTCTGGTTTTGTAACACGTCCACCTTTTCCACTTGGTGTTACTAATGTAATATCTACACCTAACTCACGTGCATGCTGACGTACAGATGGCATTGCTAATACATTTTTACTTGGAGCACCAGTTGGAGCTGATGGTTTTACTTGTTCTTGTGATTTTGGTGCTTCTGGAGCAGGTGCTGCTTCAACCGGTGCTGATGCTGTTTCGCCACCTTCATGTCCCTCTGCTTCAATTTCAACTAAAACTTGTCCAACAGTTGCAACAAAACCTTCTTCAACTAAAATAGTTAATACTTTCCCTGTTACAGGAGAAGGAATTTCTTCAACTGATTTATCATTTTGTACTTCTAATAAGGTGTCATCTTCGTTGATTGTATCGCCAACAGCAATATGCCATTTCACAATCTCACCTTCATGAATACCTTCACCAATATCTGGTAATTTAAATTGGAATGCCATGTTTATTATCCTTTCTTTTTTAGACATTTATTAATAGATAAGAGAAAAATGTTTGCACATCTTTCTCTTTCTGAATTAGAAATTATAAACTTCTCTTACTTTTTCTTCAATATCGTTCGCATTTGGTAACCAATCATGCTCTGCTTGACCAAATGGGAAAATTGTATCTGGAGCTGCCACACGACCAATTGGCGCTTCTAAATGTAGAACAGCACGCTCTGCAATTTCAGCCATAACCATTGCACCAATACCTGCTTGACGTTGTGCTTCTTGAACAACAACAACACGTCCTGTTTTCTTAACTGATGCTAAGATTGTGTCTAAGTCCAATGGAGATACTGTACGTAAGTCTACAACTTCAACAGAAATATTTTCTTTTGCTAATTTTTCTGCTACTTTCATTGCTTCACGTACCATTGCACCGTATGTAATAACAGACACATCAGTTCCTTCAACTGGAACAGATGCTTTACCGATTGGTACGATGTATTCTTCATCTGGTACTTCCTCACGGAATGAGCGGTATAATTTCATGTGTTCTAAGAAAATAACTGGATCGTTATCGCGAATTGAAGCAATCATCAATCCTTTTGCATCATACGGATTACTTGGAATAACAACTTTAATCCCTGGAGATTGTGCTAATAATCCTTCTAAATTATCAGAGTGTAATTCTGGTGTATGCACACCACCACCAAAAGGTGCACGGAAAGTAATTGGCATTGTACGTGTACCACTCATACGGTAACGTGTACGTGCCGCTTGTGCTACAACTGAATCCATTACTTCAAAAATAAAACCTAAAAATTGAATTTCAGGAACTGGACGGTATCCTTCTAATGCTAAACCAATGGCTAAACCACCAATACCTGATTCTGCTAATGGTGTATTGAAAACACGGTCTTCTCCAAATTTATCTTGTAAATCTTGAGTAGCACGGAAAACCCCACCGTTTTTACCAACGTCTTCCCCAAAAATCAATACATTTGGATCACGTTCTAATTCATGTGCTAAAGCGTCCGTAATCGCTTGAATCATTGTTTTTTGTGCCATGATTATTTATTCTCCTTTGCTTCAAATTTTTCAATTTGTTCTTGAATATCTCTTGTTGGTGTTTCAAACATATTTCTCAAGAAATCAGAAACTTTTTGTTTAGGCTCTTGATCTGCCAATTTAACAGCTTCTTTAATTTCTTCTTTTGTTGCTTCGATAACTTCGTCTTCTTTTTCTTTAGACCATAATCCTTTTGCTTCTAAATATTTGCGGAAGCGGATAAGTGGATCTTTCTTTTGCCACTCATCTTGAACACCTTCTGGTTGATAACGTGTTGGATCATCTCCTGATAAAGTGTGTGGACCAAAACGATAACAAATTGTTTCAATCAATACTGGACCATTTCCTGCTACTGCATATTCACGTGCTTTTTTCGTAATAGCATATACAGCTAAAATATCCATTCCGTCAACTTGGATACCTGGAATACCTGCTGCAACAGCTTTTTGTGCTAATGTTGTTGCTTTTGTTTGTAAAGAACGTGGTGTTGAAATTGCCCAACCATTATTTTGGATAAAGAAGATAGCAGGTGCATTGTATGCTCCAGCATAGTTAATTCCTTCATAGAAGTCACCTTGTGAAGAACCTCCATCTCCTGTATATGTAACAGCAACAGCTTGTTTACCACGCATTTTTAAACCTAAAGCGACACCTGCAGCTTGTACATATTGCGCACCAATAATAATTTGTGGTGGTAATGCTTTTAATGTTTCTGGGTACACATTTCCTGCTGCGTGACCTCTTGACCATAAGAATGCTTGATGTAAAGGTAAACCATGTTTAATCAACTGTGGTACATCACGGTATCCAGGTAATAATACGTCTTCTTTTTCAATCGCAGCAATACTTCCTAATTGACTTGCTTCTTGACCTGCAGTTGGTGCATAAAATCCTAAACGTCCTTGTCTATTCAATGCTGTTGAACGCTCATGTAAAATACGTGACCATACCATATCTGTCATCAATCCTACTAATTCGTCATCTGATAAATCAGGTAATAAATCAGGATTTACAACTTTTCCTTCTTCATCTAAAACTTGTACCATAGAAAAATCAGTATTATTTGTATCAAACAATGATTCAACACTAAATTTTGCTTTTTTTGCTACCATGTTTTATTCCTCTCTTTGCTCGTTTATTACAGGCGATAAAACACACTTCAAAACTGTATTCATTTATCGACCCTTCATCTACAACTTTAACACTATTAAACAAGTTTAGCAAGTATTTATTATAAAAGTTGTTAATTGTATAACCCTTATTTTTATTGTGATTTTTAGCACTATTAAAATCATACTCTTTTTTCTCATTTTACAGAAATGTGTTATAAAACAGAAAATAAAACTGTTTCATTCTGTCGTATCGTGTACCATTATTTCAAACCCTTGCTTTTCTTCTTTATACATAATTGCCCCTTGTTTATCTGTTCGATAAATCAATGTTTTTTCTAATCTGTCAAGTACCTCTTGATGAGGGTGACCAAAGCGATTATTCACTCCGCACGAGATAATACTGACACTTGGTCTAATATGCTCGATAAATGCTTTACTACTTGATGTTTTACTCCCGTGATGCCCAACGACTAAAATATCTGCTTGTAAATATGGGTACATACTTAACAATGAATGCTCTACTTTTTGACTTGCATCCCCCATCAACAACCACTTTTTCTTATTGAATGTCATTAAAAAAACTAAAGAATGGTCATTGTTTCCTATCCCCTCTTCAAATGGGTAAAGTAACTGTATCGTTGCATGTCCTACATCAAATGTTTTTGGAGCAACAACACTATCCGTTCCTCGAATAGTTGCTCCTTTTCCAAACACAATTTTCTCAACAGGTATTTTTTCTCTTAATTCTTCTAATGCACCGCAATGATCTTTATCTTGATGCGTGATAAATACAGTATTTATTTTTGAGATACCTAAAGCTTTTAATGTTGGTATCAATGTTCGCTGGGCTAGTGATTGTCTTTTTTTCTCTTTCCATTTTTGTTTAGGACGAAATAAAACATCTCCTCCTGTATCAATCAGAACTGTTTGACCATCTGTTTGAAGTAATAAACTACTCCCTTGTCCTACATCAAGTACTGTTACTTGCTCTTTTGGTAGCTGCACAAATAAAATACATATCATCAGTACATAAACGAGATACTTTTTCTTAACTTTTGTATACAAAATAAGACAAATACCTAAAGCCACATACTGTATATCGAATAGGCGTCCTGTCACAAAAAATACGAACGGTTGTCGGCTTATCCATTGTACACATGCTAATAGCAGACTAACACAAGTATTTAAAGGATCAAGCAATACAGGAATTAAAGACATTAGCCATATCCATAACATTGTGATGCTGAACCATTTTCTAGGTAAAAGGAACGGAAATAGAAAAACACCAAAATAGTGCGCACTCATGAAAGGAATAGAAAAAAGGAAATTGAGCATCTTTTGATGGGGATATATTTGATACAAAACGGGGATACCAAATCCTAATTGGAAAGCGAGTGTAAAAACGCTGTAAGGATTAATAAATATCGTTATAAGCATAAAACCCGATAGAGTATCTAAACGAGATTTTGTGATTGCTTCATTTAAAAAAGCACGCTTGATACCGAGTGTCACTTGACTTAAACAAGCGAAAACACTACAAATCATCATCAATAATTGAACCGTTTCTCGTGTAAAACCACATTTATAAAGATATTTTTTCAGACATATCAGTATATATTGAATGTGTACGCCTGATAATAATACTAAAAATAACATTCCACTTTCTTGAAAGGGTTCCAGAATATCACGCTCCACATCTTTAAATAAACTAGCATTTAAAAACGCTCGTAAAGGATTGGGAAGATACTCTTCTAATTGTTTTTGTATAAATCTTTCGATATTAAAGTGACGAGATATGAGATGATACGCCTTGATATTGAAAGACCAAAAAATAGAATACTGTTCTTTCATATATTTTGCCATATCAAACTGATATGGATTACGAGCTGATGGCAGTGTTTCTAAGGTACCTGTTGCCTCTATCACAATATCATCTGTTAAATCCAGCCAAAACATAGCCTCTTTTTGTGTTTTAGCTTTTATTTTTAAATAAATTTTCTCTTGTTGAATAACACCTTTAGCTGTCACAGTATCTCCATTCACACGCACTGTATTGGCAAATAATGTTACTGAATAGTGTGTTTGATTTGCAAAAAGAGAACTATGTTTATGTTGATGGTGTATAGAAATATATGCAAAAATAAGTACAGTAATGAAAGATAGATATAATACTTGTTTATGTCTAAAACACAATAACCTAACCCACCATATCGCAAAAATAAACCAAAATACACCTCCATACAAGAAGGATACAACCGTTATGACGGCTGTTAAACTAAGAAATATCCATTTTCCTTGCATGAAAGACTAACCAAGGGTTTTATTTTTTCAATGAGGCTATTGGAAAAGCCTTTTATCTGTTTTAAATCTTCTATTTTCGTCAGACGTTTTTGTTTACGATATTCTAAAATAGCATCCGCTTTTTTCTCACCTATCCCCGTAATTGTCATAAGTTGTGATTTTGTTGCTGTATTTAAATTGATTTTAGTTGATTGTAAATCATTCTGTTCATCAATATTTGGAATAATAATCATCATTTCATCATAAACAAGCTGAGCGAGATTAACTGCTTTCCTATCTGCATTATCTGTAAATCCGCCTGCTTGCTCTACTACATCTTTTACTCTGGAATCTTTTGCCATTTCATAAATACCTTCATGATTTACAGCACCTTTAATATCTACATAAATCTTTTTTTCTGTTTGTATATCAGTTGTTTCTTGAGAGATTAAAGTTGGTTTAGGAGCTTGTATAAAAAAAGCAGACCCTATTCCTATACTAATAGATACAACTATAAAAAATACTATACATATATATTTATAAGTGCTCGCCCATTTTATAATGACGTCTTTATTTAACACAATTTTTCACCTCACTTATTATATATGCAAGTTGTTGTAGAATTTGATAAGAAATTTATTTTATTCAAAGCATTAAATGTTATTCTTCCATTGATTTTCAGCCATATTTTTGGTATTATCCTAAAAAATAAAATATAAAGGGGAATTGACAAATGTTCTATAAAACTAGTCAAAAATTTCAAAAAGTTACCAAAATTCAAGTTTTAACGCTACTTTTTATTTTAATACGAACAGCATTGAATTTGCTGCTCGTTGTTAATATTCAAAAAATAATTGATTATATTGCTGAAAAAAAGCATACTCAACTTAATGAAACACTCATTCACATCACTATTATTTTAGGCTTTTACGGCATTGTTTTGTTCATTGCTCAATATTTTCTTAGACAATTATTCTATATTGGTAAATTGTCTATTATAGAAAATCTGTATCAACTTACCATAAATAAACCAATTTCCTTTTTTCAAAAATATTCTCACCGTCATTTAGTATCTAATATTACCATTGATAGTAACAAAATATCGGACTGGTATTCTCAAGGTATTATTATTTTTCTCACACAAGTCATTATATTAGTGACAACGCTTTGTCTAATGAGCTTTTATCACGGTATTATTACAGTGATTATATTCACAACCATTCTTACTTGTTTTTTTATCGTCAAGATGATTACAAAAAAAATAGCACGTTTAACATCCGATAGCCAACATTTATTTGCAGATATTCATAAAGCTATTTCAGAATCTTTTGATGGTATATTTCATATTAAACAACTCCAAAAAGAAAACTACTTTACGAATTACATGTCACATAAACTAACAAAACAAAAATATATTAATCAAAAAATTGCTGTTTATTTTTCACTTTATGTCAGTATATCTTCTTTCGTTGCTTTTGTGTTGCCTATGATTAGTTTATTGCTATCTGTTTTATTTATTCTAAATAGCCAAATGACATTAGGGGCTGCTATTGCTATGTATTCTTTAACTCGATTATTACATGAACCGATACGTGTGATTGCGGATAAATTAAATGAACGAGATATTGCTTTACAAACTCAAAAAAATTTGCATCATATATATTCCCCTACTCCAAAAATATCTTATCAATCATTACCCGAACTAAAAACATTAAACATTGCTATTCAATCATTTAACTATAACAATAAAAGCATTCTTTGCGATGTTTTCTTTTCTTTAAATAGAGGAGATGTTTTAATCATAAAGGGAGAAAGTGGGGTCGGTAAAACAACACTTAGTCATCTCATCATGAACACAATAGATACTCATCAACTGAATGGTACTATCATGTGGAATGATATTTTGCTTAATGAAGCAGTCATATATAATCGATTTTCTAGTATACTAAAAACAACACAAGATCCGTTCATTTTTGAGGGAAGTATTTTAGAAAATATATCATTAGGCGATATATTTTCACAAGAAGAAATGGATACTATTATACATATAGTTGGTCTAGAAGAGTTTGTAAAAGAAAAAGGTTTATCATTTAATCTATTAGAAAGTGGGCAAAATATTAGTGGTGGACAAAAACAACGAATTGGTTTAGCAAGAATTTTAATTAGAAAACCCCAACTACTTATTTTAGATGAACCAACAAGTGCTCTTGATAAATCTTTGAGCCAAGAAATAGCCAAAAAGATTATTCATTTTACAAAAGCACACCACATCACAACCATTATTATTACTCATAAAGAAGAATTTGATATGTTTGCTAGAAAAACAGTACAATTATAGTAGGATTGCTTTAATAACAAAAAGACAAAGAGCATCGTAAAGTGGATATTTTTAGATACTAAAAAACAAAAAAGTGAGGACAACATGACAATATGTTGCCTCACTTTTTTATTCTAATTTACTCGAAATCCTTATGTGTCATAACAGTAGGTTGTGGTTCAAAGACAACTGAAAATTTTGGAACATCTTTTTTTACAACCGCATTTGCACCAATTTTTGTGTGTTCTCCGATAGTAATATTTCCTAAAATTTTAGCACCCGCACCAATTAATACATTATTTTCAATCGTTGGATGTCTTTTTTCATGCCCTAAACTCGTTCCACCTAATGTAACACCGTGATACATCAAAACATTATCACCAATTATAGCTGTTTCACCAATCACAACGCCCATACCATGATCAATGAACAACCCTTTTCCAATCTTTGCACCCGGATGTATTTCAATACCTGTTTTTCGTCTTGCTCTTTTTGATAAAAGACGTGCTAACAGATAATGCTTTTTATTATATAATTTATGTGCAAAATAATGGTAATTTAATGCTTTTATATGTGGATATGTTAATAATACCATCCATTTTGATTTAGCACTTGGGTCAATAGTCATTGCACGTTCAATACTGTTGTTTAATTGTTTAAAAAATCCCATTATACCTCTAAATAGGTTACATCTTGGTAATCAAAAACAGAGAAATATTTATCTGCTCCATCAGCCAAAACGGTAACAATCACTTTATCAGGATATTGTTCAGCAACTTTTTTAGCACCTACAAGCGCTGCACCAGATGAAATACCGATACCAATACCTGTTGTACGCATAAAGTTTTTTGCTTCTTCGATTGCTTCATCATTTGTAATAGTTAAAACATCATCCATAAGTGAGCGATCAAAGTTTTCAGGAATGAATCCTGTTCCAATTCCTTGGATTTTATGTGGTCCGCCAATTCCTTTAGAAATTGCTGGCGAATCTGTTGGTTCTAATGCAATGGCTTTGATTTCTGGTTTTTCTTCTTTTAAATAACGTGTAACACCTGTAAATGTACCACCTGTTCCAACTCCTGCAACAAATAAGTCAATATTTGGCACTTGTTCTAAAATTTCTTTTGCTGTTGTTTTATAATGGTAATTTGGATTAGCCGGGTTATCAAATTGGCCTAATGAAATAGCATTTTCATTATTTGCCACTAATTCAGCGGCTTTATCAATAGCACCTTTTGTTCCTAATTCTTTCGGTGTTAAAACTAATTGAGCTCCGTATGCTTTAATCACTGTACGACGTTCAATACTCATACTATCTGGCATCACAATAACGGCTTTTATCCCATGAATCGCTGCAATTAACGCTACTGAGATTCCTGTATTTCCACTTGTTGCTTCTACTAAAACGGTGTTTTCATTTATAGCACCTTGACGTACTGCTTCTTCAAACATACCTAATACAGCACGGTCTTTTACACTACCACTTAAATTGTATTTTTCTAATTTAGCATAAATATTTGTTCCGTCTATTTGATAAACGGGTGTATTCCCTATAAATGTTAATGATGATGTCATCTATATACCTCCTAAAAGTGATGTGAAAATTATAACATAAAACTAACAAAAAACAAGTGAATTATTCAACAAATAAAAAAAGCGGGTAAACCCACTTTTTTATTTATTGAATGTATCTTTTACTTTTTCAACAACTTCAGATGCTTTTTCTGTCACTGTTTCAGTCACATTTTCAAATGTTTCTGTTGCTTTTTTCTCAACATCTTTATAGACTTCTGATACTTTTTCTTCAGCTTGTTTTGCTAATTTTTCAAAATCCATTATGCCATCTCCTTTCTTTTATACTTCCAACTCTTTTAACACTTCTACCATTTTCTCTGGTTCATGTTCTGAAATAATATGTGTGTATACACCATCCTCTTTATGTTTTGTACACTGGAATGTTATAACTGGTTTTCCTTTATGTAATGCTCTTTGTACAATATTATCCACTTCATTAAAATGATTGATATCTAAATAAACCGAACATCGATTTAATAGATCTTCTATTTTTGCATCTATCGCAAGTGGACAAATAAAGGCATTTTTATATTGAGCTAAATTTAATAAAGTAGAAGACATCATTGTATGAGCAGCTACACTAAATCGATAATTTGGTAAAGAACGAATTAAATATTCGATATGCTCAATGTATTGTGTATTCGTTAAAATAAAGCAATGATTTTTTTGATGATATTGTGTGAATGTATTTGTATCGACATTTTTTATTTTCCAATGGGATTTTATGTCAGACCAATCTAAATCATGATAGAACCACCATAACTCTCGAATACCATTGTAACTTACTGAATTCCACGGTTTATGATGCGTACTATAATGAAAAATAATCGGTTGTCTTTCTGATTCACGCTCAACAGTTCCAACCCACTCTGCACCTATTTGATAGTTGTAACATTGTGGCAAAACGAAATAATCAGGATACAATGTATTTAATACCGTTTGATCGCCTACTTCTAACTGACCGATATGCTCTTTTGTATAAGCTATCGTTTTCTCCATGAATTTTTCTTCACGGCATCTAACTAAATTTAAGAGTAATACACCTGCATTAAAATGTCCAGTATAACGTTGTTGATCCCAATCTTTTACAGCAGCAATAGTATAATGTTCAAGATCTATCGCAAACAACTCATCTAAATTTTCTGTGACAATCAAATCCACGTCCAAATAAAGAGCTCTATCTTCTTCTACAACTTCGGGTATCATATATCTAAAATAAGTCACATAATTGATATGGGCATAAGGACCATTAAATTTACTTAATGTATAGTCTACTAATTTAACATCTTGAATGGTACAATTTAACGGTTCAAGATGTTTTTCAACAGAAAGAAACCATTTTTTTGGAATATCATCATTTAAAATATAAAACTTAATATGTTGGTTATAAACACAAACAGATTTTATTGCTGTTAATAATGGATCAGTATATTTATTATCTGCTGCGAATACAATGGCACGATACGACATAATTCATCCTCCTATCTGTTTAGTCTATTATACCCCCTGTTTCATTGTCAAGCATTATTCGTACAAATATGCATTATTTCGGTTTACTTTTGTAAACCATATACATTTACACATGAAACTATTCGTTTTATAATAAGAACATACTAAAAGAAAAGAGGATATATTATGCCGAAACAAATTCCAGTAACCATTGTAAGCGGATTTTTAGGAGCCGGAAAAACAACCTTAATCAATAAAGTATTAAAAGAAGAGCATAAAGAACATATTGCTGTTATTATCAATGAATTTGGATCTGTTGGTGTGGATCATCAATTTGTTTTAGATGTTAAAGAAGATATTTATCAAATGGACAATGGCTGTTTATGCTGTACATTAAGAAACGATATTCCTTCAACTTTAGAATCTATTCTATCTGCAAAAGAAAAAATGGGTGTAAAAGTTGACCGTATTTTATTTGAAACAACAGGGTTAGCAGACCCTGCCCCAATTGCACACACATTTATCAATGTTCCATTTTTAAATGAAAACTTTATTGTAGATGCTGTATTAACTGTTGTTGATGCAAAAAACTTCTTAAAAGAAACAAAAGAACAAGAAGAACCTGCTAAACAAGTTGGCTTTGCTGATAAAATTTTTATTTCAAAACATCAACTTGTTGATTCACAAACATATCATGATGTTATCGAATCAGTTCGTTCTATCAATGCTTTTGCACCGATTCAAGATTTAAGCGAAAAAGAAGTTACCTTAAAAGATATGTTTAATTTAGAACTTTTCTACGCTAGTGAAGAAAAAGTTCTTGAAATGGAAGAACGTGCAAAAGAGGACGAATGCCCTCATTGTCATGAACATCATGAACACGGTGAACACTGCTGCCACCACGAACACGGTGAATGTTGTCATCATGATGAAGACTGCGATTGTCATGACCATGAACATTGTCATCATGACGAACATGATTGTGATTGCGACTGTGATCATCATGACGAACACGGTCATTGCAAACATCACGGTGAACATAAACATCATCATAGACACCCTCATCATAGCGGCATTACGTCCTTTGTATTTGAAGCAGAGAAACCATTAAATTTAAGCAAAATCAATCAATGGTTAAATGAATTAGTATACTATTATGGCGAACAATTATATCGTTATAAAGGTATTTTAAACGTTGAAGGTATTGAACATCAAATTATTTTCCAAGGTGTTCAAATGAGTTTCGATATTTCAAAAGGACGTGATTGGGGACCTACAGAACGTAAATCTACACTTGTCTTTATTGGAAAAAATCTCCCTGAAAAACAGTTACGTAAAGGATTTGATGAGTGCACAAAATAATTGACACATTCTATAATCTTAATACGTAATCGAGTTCATACGTTTACATATCAACGCTATTTGATAGTATTAACATCAAGTGGTGAACGAATACTCAACATATTCGTTCACCACTTTTTAACATACACTTCGTTAAATTGTATTGATAAAGAAAAATGGATACATCTTTAGTATAAAGCTATGAACTGTACCCATTTATTTAACGTTTTAGGTCGGTTAAATATCACTATGCTTTTCATTAAATCGAGTTGTTGGTGGATTTTATCACCAACAACTCGATTTATCATAGAAACTAAAAAAGACACCCGAAGGTGTCTACATAGATTAGTTTTGTCCCAAACCGTATTTTTTGTTGAATTTGTCCACACGTCCGTCTGCTTGAGTGAATTTTTGACGTCCTGTATAGAATGGATGAGAATCAGAAGAAATCTCAACACGAATCAATGGGTATGTGTTTCCGTCTTCCCACTCAACAGTTTCAGAAGATGATTTTGTTGAGCCAGATAAGAATTTGAAACCTGTTGTTGTATCCATGAATACAACTGGTTGGTAATTTGGATGAATATCTTTTTTCATATTTATTTTCTCTCCTTTTGCCCTGAATTATTTGCTAAAACAGAGTTATAATCTGTCTAATACAAATGTATTTAAACATCTGCTATATAGTATCATGTTATGCAATAAAATGCAACCATAAACTTTACATCTCGCGGCGATTTTTACCGACGATGTTGATTTCTTTACTTAAATATTTAATACGTTCCATTAAGCGTTTAGCTTTTCTTTCATCTTCAATGGTAACACCTTTTAAATGTTCCTCTAATAAAGCAAAAGATAGATTTGATGTAAAAAATGTTGGTAATTGTTCACGCATGCGATAATCTAAAATCGTCATTAAAATATCATCTCTTACCCATGGCGTCATGCTTTCTCCACCAATATCGTCTAACATTAAAATCGTTGATTTTTTAATGACATCTAATTTTTGTTGGACAGAATTATCTCCAATCGCTGCTTTTAATTCCACAACTAAACTAGGAAAGTGTGCTAAATAACTAGAAACACCTCTACTTGCTAATTCATTAGCCAGACCACCAATCATATACGTTTTACCGACACCATAAGAACCGTATAAATACGCTCCTTTTATAAAGTTATTTTTTGTTTGTGTATATTCATTACAGAAATCAATAAAATATTTTAATACATCTGCTCGGGCTTTCGTTTTGTCTAGTGATGCAAATGTAATATTTTTTATATTTCTAGGCATTTGTAATGTTTGAATACGATTCGATAGTTCTCGTCTTTCTTCTTGTGCTAAAAAATCAGCTGTCGGTTGATAGGCAACATCAATAAATCCAACATTCATGACTAATTTTGGTTCAAAACCTGGATTTTGGGAGTAGCCACTTTCTTTAATGCGTTGTTTTTCTTTCATAAATTCATACAATTTAGCATAACTATTTTGTAAAATATCTTCTGATAATATTTCTTTATTTTCTAAAATAAACGCTTGAATCTCAGCATCTTTTTGAATGTCTTGAATTAAATCATTATATCGTTGTTTGAATTTATCTGAATAAACATATTTTTTTAAATGATTTTGTATAGAATCCATTTGTCATCTCCTATTTCAATGTGGATAAAATATTGTTCCACTCTTCATCATCAATCGGCGTGTCTTCATCATTTAAAGCATTCTTTTCTTCTTCGGTCATCTTAATTTGCTTCACATTGCCTTTTTTTGAACGTACAGATTTTGAAGACGGTACATCCCGTTTTTGTTCTCTTGTTTGTAAATAAGCCATCGCCATTTCTACTGTTGTAATATGTTGTTTTACCCAATCATTTGCTACCTTATCAACATAACTAGCAGATAATGTATCGTGATTTAAAACAACTAATATATAATGAACTAATAAATTAACAACCTCTTGATGAAAACCATACTGTGTCATTAACCGTTCAATAAGTTTTAATTCATTTTGAGATACTTGATAATATAATCCTGACGCATTTTGCTGATTCTTTGCATGTTTAATGTGTTTTAAAAACTCAGCCGGAACCGTATTTTGACACAAAGTCATCAACGCACTTTTTTTATCCGTATGCCCCACGGCAGTTTCACTTAAAGGTGTTATTTCTATTTGAGTGCTACTCTTTGATTGGTTTTGCATCGCATTTCTAACTATTTGATATAATTTATCAACATCAATCTTGTTTGTTACCATATCATGAGATTGTAAAACATAATCTCTCATATCAAGTGGCTGAATGCCATAAATATGATGTAATCCTTGAATAGCATATTTGACTTGAGCTGTTAATTGTGTTGGTAAAATATATGACCCTTGTAATAATTGATGAAAAAATGTCCAATCAAAATCTTTGTCATCTAAAACGAGTTGTGATTTCTCCTGACCAATCACACTATGAAAATCACTTGTATACACCTTTAACTGTTTACCAAATAGTGCATGAAAAGAATATGAAATATCCTGATAGTCCTTTGTAGATACACTTTTAATCATGTACATATCTTTTAAAACATTGAATTGATTTTCCCCAACTTGCGCTACTAATAAACCACAATAAACCGGGTCACTAAAAAATGTTTTTGGTGATACTGGTGTACACACTTCATAAATATATTTATCTTGCTGCTCTACTTGAGTAATATACGTTTTCAATAAACCAATAGCTTCTAGACGAATACGTGCATCATATAGTATTTGTGTACCAAAATGCAACATATCAAAAATCGTCTTATGCTGTATTCTTTGTGGGCAATTCACTAAAAATAAATATAAAGCCGTTGCAGATGCTCCAATAATTGGTTGATATAAAGATAGCACAACTTGTTTATCTATATCCGTGATAGTATTTAATTTTTGTATAAAAATATAATCTCTTGGACTAATATCTTTTCCTAAATACGTCATCTGCTTTTCTCCCTATTATTGTTGTAATCTTCTTGCTAATTCTTCTAATTCTTGTAAAAAACGACTTTTATCTGTAAATTGACGGTAAACACTTGCGAAACGAATATAGGCAATTTCATCAATCTTCGCTAATCTATCCATTACCAATTCACCTATTTCAGTCGTAGATACTTCACTTTCACCAACATTATACACTTCAAACTCAACTTCACTCACAATTTTTTCCAAAACTTCCAATGAAACCGGACGTTTTTCGCACGAACGTACCAATCCTCGTAACAATTTTTCACGATTAAAATCTTCACGGTTCCCATCACGTTTCACAACGAGTAGTGGCGTTCTTTCAAGTCGTTCAAATGTTGTAAAACGATGTTTACATTCCTCACATTCTCTACGACGTCTAATGACCGTATTATCCTCAGCCGGACGACTATCAATTACTCTAGAACCTGTATATTTACAACGTGGACATTGCATGAATTTTCTCCTTATAAATGACTAATATTATGTCTATTATATCACATTTTCTGTTTTTCTAAATATGCAATGACTTGTTTTTCTGTTTCTTCGATTGTTCCAGAATTATCAATCACATCATCCGCACATACTCTTTTTTCCTCGATAGGCATTTGCGCTTCAATCCGTATAGATGCCTCCTCTAACGTATACCCATTTCGCTTCATCAATCGTTCTAATTGTTTTTCTTTTGGTATATAGACGACTAAAACAGAATCCACTTGTGTATCATAACCGACTTCATACAATAAAGGCATATCAATAAAGACAACCGATGCTGTTTGCTCTTTTTTCCAATTTAAAATAGCCTCAAACACATACGGATGAACAATACTATTAACAAGATGTCTTTTCTGTTCATCTTGAAAAATAATCGTCGCTAGTACTTGACGATTTAGTGTTTTCTCAGACGTTAAAATTTCTGTTCCAAAAGCAGTTGCCAATGCTTGTAATGCCGGTGTACCTTTTTCTACGACTTTTCTAGCAATTTTATCCGTATCACACACAGGAACACCTCGTGCCAAAAGTATGTTAGTGACTGTTGACTTCCCTGTCGCAATACCTCCTGTTAACCCAATGACTTTCATTATCCACCTCTTTTTTATGCCTATTTATCTTATCTTTTTCTCATATAACATTCAACTCTATTTATAAAACTAGTATAACAAAAAAAGCCGATTAGAAAAACTCTAATCAGCTAGTAGACGTTAAAGAGCAGTTCACATACTCCTTAACTCGTGCCTGTATCCGACAGTGTGAGTTACCTCACGTGCACGCTACTTTGATTTGTAACCTTTTTGTGATATGCCTATCACGGTTACGCCTCGACCCGTCGCATGAGTTGAAGTATATCTTTTTTTAAGATATTTGTCAATGTGTAAGAAAAAAGAGAGTAAAATCTACTCTCTTTTCATCATGGGTATAAACGATTTAATAATCTTGGGAATGGGCTGGCTTCACGGATATGTTCTGTTCCACTAATCCATGTTACCATACGCTCTAAACCTAATCCAAAACCAGAATGTGGTACTGTTCCGTATTTGCGTAAATCTAAGTACCAACCATATTCTTCTAAACTTAAACCAAATTCTTGAATTTTTTCTTTTAAACTATCATAGTCAATATTACGTTCGCTACCACCAATAATCTCACCATATCCTTCTGGAGCAATCATATCTGCATTGATCACTACATCGTCACGTTCTTCATGTAGTTTCATGTAGAATGGTTTAATACCTTTTGGATAATTTAAAATAAAGACTGGTTTTTCAAAATGATTAGCAATAAATGTTTCATGAGGTGAACCAAAATCTTCTCCCCATGTGATATCATCAAAACCATTATCATTTAATAAAGTAATAGCTTCATCATAAGAAATACGTGGATAAGGTAATTGTGTATATTTTTTCAATACTTCTACATCACGTTCTAATGTGTGTAAAGCTAACTGACAATTTTCTAAGACATTTTCAACTAAGAAAGCAACATAGCGTTCTTGAATAACTAAACTTTCTTCATGTGTTGTAAATGCCATTTCTGGTTCCATCATCCAAAATTCAATTAAATGACGACGTGTTTTTGATTTTTCTGCACGGAATGTTGGTCCGAATGAGAATACTTTACCAAATGCCATAGCTGCAGCTTCCATATATAATTGACCACTTTGTGATAAATATGCTTTTTGATCAAAATAATCTGTTTCAAATAATTCTGTTGTGCCTTCTGGTGAACTTCCTGTTAAAATTGGTGGATCAATTTTAATAAACCCTTCTTTATTGAAAAATTCGTATGTTGCACGAATGATTTCATTTCTAATTTGCATCACAGCGTGTTGTTTACTTGAACGTAACCATAAATGGCGATGATCCATTAAGAAATCTGTTCCATGCTCTTTCGGTGTGATTGGGTAATCTCCACTTTCACCAACAACAGTTAATCCGGTCACCAATAATTCATACCCCAATTTTGAGCGTGTATCTTCTTGGACAATTCCTGTTACTAAAACCGATGTTTCTTGTGCTAAGTTTTTTGCGATGTCAAAAACCTCTTCACCGACATCTTGTTTTACAACAATCCCTTGAAAATATGTTTTTCCATCACGTAATTGTAAAAACGCTATTTTCCCACTACTACGTTTATTCGTTACCCATGCACCTATTTCAACGGTTTGACCGACGAAATCTTTGGCATGATTCATTGTAATTCTTTCCATTGTATACTCCTTCTAACATTGCTTTCTTATATGTTTCTTTTATGTTCATCTATAAAACGTGCTATACGGCGTGCTGCTTCGATGAGTTGTTCACTATCTCCTGCATAACTCAAACGAATACAGTCATCCATACCGAATGCATCACCCGATACTACCGCAACATGAGCCTTCGTTAATAATGCATCTGCAAACTCTTTAACAGAGTCATATCCTGTTAAACGTGCTGCTTCTTTTACATTTGGAAACAAATAAAAAGCACCTTGTGGTTTTGTTAATTTAAACCCTTCGATTTGGCTAATCAAATTATAAAACAAATGCAAACGTTCTTCAAATACTTTTCTCATCTCTTCCACAGGTTCTTGTGTACCTGAGTAAGCTGCAACACCTGCATATTGGCTAACAGCCGTTAAATTACTCGTTTCATGACTAATAATTTGTCCCATTGCACCAATAATATCTTTATTTGTTGACAATGCATAACCGATACGCCAACCTGTCATCGCATAACTTTTTGCGACTCCATTTACAATAATCGTTCGACTTTTTATGCTTTCTGACAGACTTGCCATAGAAATAGCCTGAGTATCCCCATAAACTAAACGATAATAAATTTCATCAGAAATAATGAATAAATCATGTTGAACAGCCCATTCTCCAATTTGCAATAACTCTTCTTTTGTATAAACACTACCTGTTGGATTATTTGGAGAATTGATAATAATAGCTTTTACATGCGTTAAGTCTAAGGCATTTAGTTGTTCCACTGTTACTTTATACTGTTGTTCAAAAGTTGTTTCTACAAATAATGGAACACCACCTGCTAATTTAACTTGTTCACTATAACTTACCCAGTACGGTGTTGGAATAATCACTTTATCGTCTTTGTTTAGCAGTGCTTGGCACAAAACAAATAAAATATGTTTTGCACCTGTACCTACCACAACGTCTTGTGGTTGATATGTAACACCGTCATACTGTTTATGAAAATCAACAATGGCTTGCTTTAGAGGTAAAATACCCGTAGCATTCGTATAATGATCTGAGTTACCTTCTTTAATTGCTTGAATAGCAGCTTGTTTAATATGTTGTGGTGTACTAAAATCAGGTTCTCCTAGCGTTAATTGAATGACATCTATCCCTTGTGCAATCAATTCTCTAGCACGTTGTGCACTTGCTAGAGTTGCAGATTCTTGGATATTTTTTGCTCGATTTGATATAACCATGAATATCTCCCTTTATATTGTTTTAATATGTTGGATAATCTGTCCAGTTTTTGCAGATATACGCATATAACCAAGTGACACTTGACTAGATTTATATGACACTTCCCAAATAGGTTCATTTTTCATCAAGCCTAATGTGACATTTAAAATTTGAATGGTATTTTCTTCGTTCATTGCCACTTCTTTTGCTTTGTCTTTATCAATTAATTCAGATGTTTCGTAAATTTGTGCTTGACTACTTTCTACGTCAATGACAACATATATTTTTTTATTATCTTGACTATCACCGTATAACCCGTATACCGTTTTATCAAACTGATACAAATAAAAATCATCAATTTTTTTCATAATACCATCATTGAAAACAAGCTGAGCTGCTTCTTGTTTGGCTTTATTATACGGTGATAATAATGTTTCTATGGTAGATACTGTTAAAATCAGCCCGACAACAAAAACAATACTTACACCTATCAATATTTTTTTCATATCATATCCTCTTTAATATATGTGCTACATCTATTCTATCATTGATTTAACAATGTTTCTAGCGTTGCAGCTGTAATTTGACAATCTTGCACTAAATTTTCTTTAATTTCATCTTGATAAGGACTATTTATCATACGTTCATCTAGCACAATCATCTCTCCAGTGCTCTGTGCCATTTGTCGAATAAAATAACGCATCGTCATAATCATTTTTGGTAATGCTATTGTTTTAAAATAATGCTCTGTGCCATTTAATAAAAAATGTTTGCTAACTTGTGCATGTATAGAATCTGGTGCTTCAAATGGTAATCTAACAATAATCGCACGTTCAATCAAGTCGTATTTTGGTTGAATGAGTTGCCATTGATGCCATGTGACATAAACAGCATGAGATGTTTCACCTAATTGTAGCCATACTTTTTTAGAATTGGCATGCTCAATGATTAAAGCCTGTGTTTCCATCTCTTTTACTTTTTCTAAAAAGCTCGTTGAAGGGACGATGATAACTGTGTTTTTAATGGGTAATTTTTCTAAAAGACGTATGGTTTTACGCACTAATAAATTTTCTTTCACATATATTTTAGGCACATAATCAGTTAGAACATGTAAAGGAACTAATGGATTTGTATGTGTTGTTTTCATGACATTTTTATCCAGCTGAGTATCGCCAAGCTGTTTTTCTAAATAATCAAATGTCGCTTTATTATCCATGCTAATACTTGTATAAATCAACTTATCAACAAAGGGATACACATGCTCTTGCATAAAGTGAGCACTTGTATATTTTTGACAAATGCATTCATAGTGCATGTATATATCTTGTTTTTTTATCAACATCGTCATATAGTCATCTGATATTTCAGTTTCTAGAACAGATTCAAGATATTGTGCTCCTTCAACAATTTTCATTAGCCCCGAACCTTGTTTTATTTTTGCATTAGCAATGACTTGTTTTAATGTATCAAAACTTTCTTTTAAAGAATACAAAATTTCTTTCTTTATTTGACTTAGTTTATCAATATAAACGGTTTTAATCATATCATCTTCTGGATAAGGCATAACTGGATATTGTTTTTTTAGTAATGTCATGAATGATCGGAAACCAGCGAGCACTTTATCGAGCATAAGCACAATATCCATTGCTTCTTGTTTATCAGCGTCTAATTCATGTTGATATGTATGCATATAGCGTCTTACTTCTTGATAATAACGTGTATCATATAGTTTGGTTTTAAAATACTGTGTTAATGTATCATTAAAATATTGCACATCGTCAATAAATACATTTACTTTTTCAATTTCTTTTAAAGTATCGAGATACGCCAGAAAATCAAGATGTGTCGACACGACACATGTCGATTGTTTTATTTTTTGTACTGCTCTATCAAAAAAATAAGTATTTTCAGGATAAGCGTGCGTTAATCGATAAAGAAATTTATTGGGAAAATCCAGTTCTTCTAAATCACCTGTTTGTGTTTGAGTTAACCACACTAACACACAACATAAATAGCGTACTTCTTGAAAAGTCAATTCTTGTGGTATCGTCAATAAATATTCTAAAGCATTTAAGTCTAGGTAATATTCTTTTGTTTTAAAATAAGGCACCTGATAAAGTTGTGAAATACTTTGCGCCAATTCTTTGTGATGTACTAAAACAAAGGTTTTTTTATTTAAAGATGATAAAATCGAAAATACATCGTCCCACATGCGATTTGCTTCATGTTGTTCTAATAATTTATGTTTATTGTCTGTTTCATCTAATAAATAGTCCAATAGCTGTTGTTTTAATACTGTATTTTCTGTAAGTATTGTATGAGATTCTGGCTTTATCACATCAGTCTGCGGAAAGAAACTATCTGCTTCATAGTCTTTTATATCGTCAAAAAACAAAGACATGGTGTCTTGTTTTCTTTTTAGTAAATCGGAAATTGTTGTACGGGTTTTATCATCTAATCTTCCAAAATCGCTTTGCATTTTTACAAATAACTGTGCCGTTGCGAATGCATCCTCACCAGCATTATGCTCATGCTCTAATAAAATACCATGTACTGTCGTCAATCGCTTCAACCCATACGATTTTTCCATTGGATAAATAATTTTTGCAAGTTCAATTGTATCAATACGAGGCATTGAAAAATTCATAATACCTACTCGTTCAAATTCTTTTTTTAATAAGCCATAATCAAAATGAACATTATGTGCTACAAAAATACATCCTTCAAGTAATGTATATAAATAATCCGCAATATCACTAAATAAAGGCGCATCTTTCACTTGTTTATTTGTAATACCCGTTAATTCCGTAATATGAGATTGAATGGATACTGGAGGTTGTACGTCAAAACATAATGCTTGTTCAATTTTATGTTCTTCGACAAGCGTTATACCGACTTGAATAATATGTCCTACTTGCCCAGAAGAAATACCTGTTGCTTCTAGGTCAACAACTGCGTATTTATGCATCATAACCTCCTTACTCATTTACTCACTTTCGCCTTATTTTACTAAATTTTCATATAAAATACTAGAGCAAACCATTTTGCTACCTTGTGCCTATAATAAATTGTGTTGGCGGAAGTAAAATCTATCAATACAATTTAGCAAAGAACCAATAAAAAGTGGTAAACCGACTCGCTAAGATGTCAATTTACCACTTCATTTACTGCTTTATTGATGTTTATTTATTTTAAATTAGAACCCACCCATACTAGATCCACCACCAAATCCACCTGATGAACCACTACTAAAGCTGCCACCTTCTCCGTGTGAATTGATAGATGCTGCAGTTGTATTTGCTTCATTTATAGATGATGTAAAATCATTCATAAAAATATGATTATAGAAAAGTGGTGTTGTGCTTGGATTACCAATCGTACTAGGTATGCCCTCTGGAAACACTCTATTTAAATGAGCAATAACTTCTGTAGCTACGCCTAAAGACGTTGCATATACTAAAATATGATCCCAAATGACAATGGATTCAATCTCAGCACGATTTAATGAACTAATATCAAGAAGCATCTGTTTAAAAGCATTCCATTGTGCAAGTTCATATTCTTGCTGTTTTGTTCGTTTTACACTAAATGTACGATTTAACAAAACAACACCAGCACTTGCCAATAACACAAAGCCTACAAAACCAAAGAGCAAATATTTAAGACTAATAAAAAGTGTTGCAGCTAATACACAGACAACAATGGCATTGGAAATAACTGTGTATGCAGAGCTAAAACGTGTCTTTGTATCTGTATATTCGAATGGATATTCTTGTACAGCATCTTCAAATAAATCCATAGAGTCATTATAAAATTCTGGATGTTCATCGGCATAGTCTTGAATATCTTCTAAATAAACAACGGATTTCCCTCTACCAATATCATTAAAAATAAAATCAATCAACACTTCTTCATGTTCGTACAATGTATCTGGTTCTTTCACTAAGGTAAATCCATAACCATTTCTACCATCTATAATGCGAACACATTTTTTACGAACTAAATCTAATAGAGTTGCCCCAACATCTTCACTTGCTATATAATCATTATAAATTTTATCTGTCATAATAGCAGGTGTAATATCTTTTGGAATATCATATAGATGATTTGGTACATAAGGGATGCTTTCTTTCCATTTTTTATATGGTCTAATCACAAAAGGATAGACACCTATCAATGTTAGTCCTAAAAAACCTGCAATATAAGGTGAAACCGTTTCAGCCATTTGTTTGTTTTTAAGACGCTCTGCTTCTCTTCTCATTGGCTCTTGTGCTAAATAGGCTTCCTCAGCAATGATTTTGTCCCATTTATTTTCATTTATTAAATGGGGATTGCTAGCTGTAACACTAGGCGGAAATAAGACATGTGCTTCAACAAACTGCCCACTTGAATTATGGCTTGTCGTTATTGTGACACCTTTATAGTCATCATCAATCTTCACTTCTCCATTACCACTTCCACCATGCGCCCATGCACGTAAAGTTTCTTTCGTTAAAGACTGTGGCAATGTTATATGAATATGTATGTTTTCTTGAGGAATTTCAAATCTTTTCCCAATCAATTTTCGATTAAATTCGGCTGCATCTAAATAATTGATAATATAATGCTTTAATCTATATTTAAAAACAAGACGTTTTTGTGTATCTTCCATTGGTAGAAAGATTTTAAATTTCAAATAATCACCGTTATTATCTAATAAATACGTTTGTGGATTTTCAGACTTATTTTGTGTCAATGGTATCAATTCATTATTTTCAAGTAATGATACGGATATATCTTCTATTTGTGTTTTATTTGACCCATCTTCTCGTTTATCTAAATTATAAAATACACCATTATATTTTCCATAAGCATCATAAAGAATACTTTCCGTTATATCGACATCACCATTTTCCTGTATTTGTGCATCAATTTGATAATCTTTTATCGTTAGATCTCTTGCATAACTCACTTGAAAAGGTACTATAAACAAAAATAAACTAAAGATAAAAACCCATTTTGTATATTTTCTCATTTTCTTCACCCCGTACTTTCTACACTATAAGTATAGCATAAATCGGAGGTGAATAATCGTACTTTAGGTGTATTTTATGTTGCAAACACGAAGGAATATAAAAATGTAAAGCATGCAATATGAACGACTAAAAACAGAAATGCTCCACATATACATATCGTGCGATGATGTTTTCATCTCAATGCACTCATCGCCAATACAACACTGGATACAATAATATAGTGATGATACATTTGAACGTTCATAAATGCGAAAATATCGCATAAACACATCACTAAAACTATTGCATAGACCTTTTTTTCATTTTTGTTCCCACTTTCATTTTATTCCCCTACCTCTAACTTTATATTTCATTATCACTGTACGCAAAAGCCTGATAAATATACCAATACTGTATTTTATCTGACTTCACGCTATTATTTCACCAATGTATCAATGTCTTGTTTAATGGTAGACAAAGTCGTTTCTGCTGTTTGTAAATCTTGTGCTTTTACACCAATGTAAAATTTGATTTTTGGTTCTGTTCCACTTGGGCGAATAGCAACCCATGTCCCGTCGGCTAAAAGATATTTTAAAACGTCTGATTTTGGCATATCTAATGGTTTCACATCTCCATTTTCCAACGTGATTGTCGATGTGGCAAAATCTTGTGTTTCGACAATTTGAATACCTCCAAATGTTTGGAGAGGTTCTTGTCTAAATTGTGTCATTAAGGCTTTGATTTTAGCAATACCTTCAATACCAGCAAGTGTCACAGAAATTGTTTTTTCTAAGAAGTAACCGTGTTTTTCATATAGTGCTTGTAAACCGTCATATAATGTTTTGCCTTGTTTTTTATAGTATGCAGCTACTTCTGCAATCAATACTAATGCTTGAATGGCGTCTTTATCACGAACAAATGATTTGACTAAATAACCATAGCTTTCTTCAAAACCAAACATAAAAGTTTTACTTCCGTCTGCTTCATATTGTTTAATTTTATCGGCAATAAACTTAAAGCCTGTTAATACATTAACCATTTCTGCACCATAAGATGTTGCAATTGCTGTTGGTAATTCACTAGATACAATAGATTTTGCAATAACACTATTTTCTTTTAAAGTACCTGCTTGTTGATGTGCATTTAAAATGTAATCGACCATTAAAGCGGCAATTTGATTTCCTGTTATTACTTGGTATTCGCCATTTGGTAGTAAAACGGCCGCACCCAAACGGTCTGCATCTGGATCAGTTGCCACTAAAACATCCGCTTGTTTTTCTTTTCCTAGTGCAATAGCATAATCAAACGCATCAGCATCTTCTGGGTTTGGCAAGCGTACTGTTGAAAAATCAGCATCAGCTACGGCTTGTTCTGGTACAAGATAGACAGATTCAAAACCTGCTTGTTTTAATGCTTTTTCACCAAGCATTTGTCCTGCTCCATGAAGTGGTGTAAAGACAAGTGTCATTTTTTGACTCATTTCTTTTACAAGCTCTTTATTGATTGTCACAGTGTCTACCTGTTCTAAATAACGATTATCCAGTGCATCTGATTGCCAGTGTAATAGATTTTGTTCCAGTAATGCTTCTTCTGATAACACATCAATCGTCAATGGATTATCAATAGAACGAATAAATGTTGTTAATGCATCGGCATCTTGTGGTGGCATTTGTCCACCGTCTTGTCCATATACTTTATAACCATTGTAATTAGCTGGATTATGACTTGCTGTTATCATAATACCGGCAAATGTTTTTAATTCACGTACCGCAAAGGATAATTCTGGTGTTGGTCTTAATTCTTCAAAAACATAAGCCGGAATACCGTGCGTGCCTAATACACGAGCCGATTCAATCGCAAATTCTTTTGATTGATGTCTAGAATCGTAGGCAATGGCAACACCACGTTGTTTTGCTTCTTCCCCAACACTTTCTATAAATAAGGCTAACCCTTTTGTTGCTTGTCGAACTGTGTAAATATTCATTCGGTTAATACCTGCACCTAGAACACCACGCATACCTGCCGTCCCAAAACTAAGCGGTTCATAAAAAGCATCTTCTGCTTGTTTATCATCATAACAATTTAAACTTTCTTTTACTTTCTCATCTAAATTATCAAAATTTTTCCATTGTTCATAGGTTGTTTCCCAACTCATACAGTAAAACCTCTTTCTATTTTTTGTCATTAAAACGTTTTATTTTTGTTATTTATATTTTATTATATTCCTTGATATTAAGCAAGATTGATACGTTTTCACTTGACCTATTTATAATAAATAGCATACTATGTAAAGTAAGAACTCATTATGGAGGGAACTATGTATAAACAGCTCGCTAAATCGCTTATTTTTTATCTTATCTCCGCACTCGGTATTAGTTTGACTATTAAAGCCAATATAGGTGTTAGTAGTTTCAATGCATTAAATGTTGCTGTGTCAGATGTGACACAGATTAAAGTTGGAACAGTCACGACAGGTATTAACTTTTTCTTTTTAAGTATGTGTGTTTTTCTTGATAAACAGCGTACAATTAAAAAATATGTGTTAATGATTATGTCCTTAATCTGTTTTGGGAATGTCGTTAATATTATACTCTATTCGATTTTAGCGAATGTTCATATAACGATATACCCTTTACAAATTCTGACTTTTATACTAGGAACAATTATTGGCGGTATTGGAACGGGTCGTGTTTTATATTACGGCACACTAAAATTTCCAATTGAAACACTATGTCAATTACTTGAAGCAAAGACAAAACTATCTTTTTCTTTTTACAGATATAGTATTGATGTCGTATCCGTTATTCTCTCATTAGGATTATCTTTTTATTATCATCTTCCTTTATATGTAAGAGAAGGGACAATCATTAGTTTATTTTTACTATCAAGTGTTATCCATTGGGCAAACAGTAATTTCCAAAAACATTAAGCATATCGTAAAATCCCCCTAGACGAACCGCCATTATGTTGGTTCGTCTAGGGGGTTTACTATCACATCAATTTCTTTTGTAATTCATTCATCTTTATCATCACATCCATTGGAGTTAAATGTGACATATCCATTGTACGTAGTTCTTGTAGGACATCTTTTTCTTTTAACTCCAACTCTTCAAATAAAGATACTTGTTCTTGTATCGGTTCTTTTGAAATCGGTACGTCTTTTTGACCCACTTCTAATCGCTCTAAAATATGTGTCGCTTCCAATAACAATTCCTTAGGTAATCCGGCTAATTGTGCAACATGTAATCCATAACTTTTATCTGCTGGGCCTTCCATTAGTTTATGCAAGAAAATAAGCTCTCCATTTTCTTCAATCGCACCTACATGAACATTTCTTAATCCTTTTAGTTCTTTATCTAAAACGGTTAATTCATGATAGTGAGTTGAAAATAATGCTATGGCGTGCACATGATGATGAACATATCGTAAAATAGCTTCTGCTAGTGCCATACCGTCGTATGTTGCCGTTCCTCGTCCAATTTCGTCGAATAATAATAAACTTTTTTCTGTGGCATATTGTATAGCTTGATTTGTTTCAAGCATTTCAACCATAAATGTGCTTTGTCCAGAAATCAAGTCGTCTGCTGCACCAATTCGTGTAAAAATACGGTCAAAAATTGGTAATTCTGCTGTATCAGCAGGAACAAAGCAACCCATTTGTGCCATAATGACCGTCAGTGCTAGTTGACGCATAAAGGTACTTTTCCCAGACATATTTGGACCTGTTATCAATAATAATGTATTATCGTCTGACATGACTAAATCATTTGGAACATATTTATGGATGCCAATAACTTTTTCAACGACTGGATGACGTCCATTTTTAATAAAAATGGTTTGTTGATGTTGATGTAAGATTGGCTTCACATAATGATATTGTTCGCTGACATACGCAAAAGATTGTAACACATCAATGCTGGCTACTTGTTTTGCCAATAATTGTAAAGCAGCACTGTATTGTTTGATTTGTTCACGAATAGATACAAATAATTCATATTCTAATTGAACAGATTTTTCTTCGGCTTCTAAAATAATACGTTCTTTTTCTTTTAATTCGGGAGTTATAAACCTTTCTGCATTCGCTAGTGTTTGTTTACGATCGTATTGTCCTTCGGGCAGTAAATGTAAACTTCCTTTCGTCACTTCGATATAGTAACCAAATACTCTATTATACCCAATTTTTAATGTTTTAATACCAGTTTTTTCACGTTCTTGCTGTTGTAAGTTCGCAATCCATTGTTTGCCATTAACCATTGCATCACGATATTTATCTAATAACTCATCATATCCATTTTTTATAACGCCCCCTTCTTTTGTAGAAATCGGTGGTTCGTCTATAATGGCATTTTCAATTAAATGAGTAATATGATCTAAAGAATCCATTTGTTCAAGCGTATCTGTCCATTCACCTGTTTCATTCATCAATAATAAATATTCTTTGATCATTGGAATTTGCTCTAATGACGTTTTGAGTTGTATCAAATCTCTTGCATTTACACTACCAAAAGACACACGTGCTACTAATCGTTCTAAGTCGTAAACCGATTTTAAGGCTTGAACTAAATCCATTCGCTCAAAATAGTGATTCATTAAATTCGCCACTTTTTGTTGACGACTTTCTATCTTACTTTTATCAATCAACGGCTTCTCCATCCATTGACGAAGCATACGTCCACCCATTGCTGTTTTGGTTTCATCTAAAAGCCATAAAAGACTTCCTTTTTTAGTCTTTGTGCGAATACTTTCCGTTAATTCTAAATTGTATTTAGCATTATAATCAAGTTTCAAAAAATGATTGATTTCATATACTTGAACAGGTTGTAAATGAACTAAACTTCTTTTTTGCGTTCTATTCACATAAGCTAATAATAATTGTACAGCTTCTAATTGTTGTTTATGATAAACTGGCTCCAAAATTGTTTCAAACGCTGTACTATCCATATTCTGCTCTTGCTTAGAAAGAACATAAGAGAAATGTTGTTGCAATTGTTTGATGGTCGCATCTGGCAAGTTATAGTAGACAATTTCAAAAATATCCAAACTGCGTAATTCATTCAATAAACTCTCATCATTTGAGGTGCTTGTCACTTTTATTTCACCCGTGGCAATGTCTACATACGCCAAATGATACCCTTGTGCATAGATAAGCGATGCTAAATAATGATTTTTTTTATCATCTTTATTTTTAGGATCTAACACTGTCCCCGGTGTAATAACTTGTACCACATCACGTTTGACCATACCTTTTGTTAACTTAGCGTCTTCTAATTGTTCACAAATTGCAATTTTGTAACCTTTGTCGACGAGTGTTTTTATATATTCTTGTGCGGCATGATGAGGCACCCCGCACATAGGCACCGGATTTTGTGCATTTTTATTGCGTGATGTTAATGTAATTTCTAATACTTCTGATGCAATTTTAGCATCATCATAAAAAAGTTCATAAAAATCGCCTAGGCGATAAAACAATAGACAATCCTTATAGTTTTCTTTAACAGAAAAATATTGTGCCATCATAGGTGTCATTGTTTCTGTTTGTTCACTCATTGGATAATCCTTTCTTATTTTTGATAGTGTTCAGCTGCTTTTTTTAATTTGGAAATAATAATTTTCACTTCATCTAAATGCTGTGCATTCGCTCCGCTCGCCAATGGATGTCCTCCACCATCATGTTCTTGTGCAATACTGTTAATCGCAGGTCCTTTAGAGCGTAAGCGGCATCTGTATTTTCCGCTTGGCTGTTCTACAAAAATGCCCCAACAACACACATTTTCAATAGTACCCGGTAAAGATACTATCCCGGCTGTGTCTTCATCTGATAATCCATATTTGGTTAATAATTTTTGAGATAGGACAATATATGCGACGCCTTGTTTTGTATATTTTAAATGTTGTAATACATAGCCGGATAATTTTGCTGTTTGGATAGACTGCGTTATCATCGCATATTGAATATCTGTCGCTGAAAAATCATAATTTCTTAGAAAACTTGCTAATTGCATTGTTTTTCTAGATGTTGATTCATATAAAAATCGTCCTGTATCACCTACAATACCCGCGTATAAGTGCCGTGCAGTTTCAGATGTTATCATCAAACGTTCTTCATAAACCCATTGTGTAATAATTTCACTCGTACTACTTGCTTTTGTATCCACATAAGAGATGTCACCATAAGGCTCAATATCAGGGTGGTGATCAATTTTTACGAGAGTTTTCCCAAGCGTAAATCGTTTATCATCAATTCTAGGTGTATTAGCTGTATCTGTCACAATAATCAATGCGTTTTTGTAACATGAGTCGTCAATCTGATCCATTTGTCCCATAAAAGCTAAGCTATTTATATCTCGACCCACACAATAAACGTGTTTGTCTTTAAAATTTTCAGTAATAATACCTGCTAATCCTAATTGTGAACCAAGAGCATCTGGATCCGGATTTGTATGTCTATGAATAATAATCGTGTCATGTTCATGAATATATGTGGATAATTGTTTAAAAAACATGCCTATCTCCTTTATGTTTTACTAATGACTTGATAAGAAACAACCGCTTTTGCCACAAGTCTATTTTCATTATAGACACCGACATCTATTTTTGTAGAACGTCTATTAGCATCTAAAACATCACATAAAATATGTAATTTATTTTCATTTTGTATAAGTTTAAAATAATAAAGTTGGAGTTGTTCTAAAATAGCTCCTTGTTGATACATTTCATAAATCATTCTTTGGGAGCTTTCTGTAATAATTTCTGCTAAAACACCGTAAGAAATTGTTCCGACACTGTTTAACATTTGTGGTTCAACTTGAAAAATATATTCTTTTTGTTCAAATCCACTTTCATCAACACTATTTAAATTGGAAACAATTTGATCCTCAATGGTATTGCCTACTTGTGGTTGTCGTTGAGATAGTTGGATAGCTTTCATAACATCTCGCCGTGAAATAATACCAATAAATTGCATATTATCTTCAACAACAGGCAATACATCTAACCCGTCCCAAATCATAATATGGGACACACTCGCAATACTCATATATGTTTTAGCAACAACGGGCGATTTGGTCATTACTTTTTCAATGCTCATATAATCGGGTCTTCTCATAACATCTGCTGCAGCAACAATACCTACTAGTCGTCCTTGTGGTGTAATAACAGGAAAACGTGTATGGTTTGTTGTTTGTGTTAATTCACGATATTTTGCTACGGTATCATCTGTTGTTAAATAAACACTATTATGTAATTCTGTATAAATATTTTCAACAAGGACAATTTCTTTTTTAATAAGTTGATCCGACATAGCACGATTAATTATCGTTGCTACAGTAAAGGTATCGTACGATGTTGTAATAATTGGTAAACCTACTTGATTAGCTAGAGAAATAATATCTGGAGTCGTTTCAAAACCACCCGTGATTAAAACTGCTGCACCACTTTCTAATGCTAAGCGTTGCACACTCGTTCTATTTCCGACAATCATTAAAGAATCAGGTGTAATGTAACGAAGCATGGCATCTTCTTGCATGGCACCAATAATAAATTTATTTAATTGTTTTGTGATACCACTATGTCCGCCTAAAATTTGTCCTTCAACAATTTTTTCGACGGCTTCATACGTCAAACTTTCAAAATTACGTTTTGTTTTTCTTTCGACACGAATCGTTCCAACACGTTCAATCGTAGAAACTAACCCTAATTTTTCAGCCTCTTTTATCGCTCTATAAGCTGTTCCTTCGCTAATTTTCATATTTTTGGCAATGGAGCGTACAGATACTTTTTCCCCTACAGCCAAACTATCGATAAATTGAATAATAAGTTCATGTTTCGTCGGCATTTTCTTACCTCTTTCTACACCTACTATATTGAAAATGCACTCATCAAAGATGAATGCATCCTATTAATTGTTTACTTCAACTAAGACATCACGATCAACTAAACCGTCCAATGTAAATTCAAATTTTTCAATAATCATCTCGTTATTTTTTAATTTGTATAAATCAACAGCATTTAAACCATTGCCTGTTGTCGTAGAGATTTTTAATTCTTTTAAATCTTTTGAAACAGTAATTTTTAATTTGAAGTTCTTCTTTTCTGCTCCAATAACATCAAGTGAACGTTGTAATTGAAAGTTTCCTGCTTTTGTTTCTTCAAAACCATTATCACGTAATGTATATTTTTTACATTTATCACTAATAGAATATGTTTTGTTTAATCCAGATACGGTTACTGTTTGTTGAAATGCCATAACGATCTCCTTATATCTTTATTTTTTTACTGGTTGTATTTGTTCGCTTTTCATTGATGTGTTTTTAACACTCTCAACATGTTTTGCATCTAATAACGATGATACGATGAGTAGCAATGATAATAAAAAGACGCTAAAAATAAGTCTTAATGTATCTTGCGATATATTTGTTTTTTGTATTCGTTTTTTCATACGTCACCTACTACTATTGATATATCTAGTTTATCATATTTTACCTAAATTAGCACTTATTAGAATGACGCTTATAAATTAAAAAGTAATGTGGATAGGCATTTTTTTCATCAATAACCCCTTCTATGCGTTCGATCAATTCAAATTTTGTCATATCCAATTTAGGCATATAAGCATCACCGTCAAATGTTTCATCAATAATTGTTTGATAAATCATATCCACATTATCAGCAAACATACTAAATACTTTTGCACCACCTACAATATAAATATTTTGTTGCTGACTTAAATTCATAATATCTTGCACACAATGACAAACCTCTGCACCTTCTACTTGATAAGATTTATCGGTAGTTAAAATAATGGTATGTCTATAAGGTAATAATCGTTTTCCCATACCTTCAAATGTTTTTCGACCCATTACAATGGTTTGATGCAATGTTGTTTTTTTAAAAAATGCTAAATCATTAGGCAAATGCCACGGCAATGTTCCTTTATTTCCGATTAGTCCATTTTTATCTTGTGCAAATACAAATATAATCATATATATCTCCTTTTTTACTCGTCTACTCTATGTTACAGATTTCTTTATAAAAAATCTAGTAAAATATATTAAAATCTCTTTCTAATAATACAAAAAAAATGATGTTGGCGGGGGCCACCAACATCATTTTTCATAAGTGGTAAACGACTTTCACCACTGGAATATCTTATGTTTATATCACATCTAGCCTTCTAAAATACTAGCAATCTTTGTCATAATTAAATCAAGTGCAACTTGGTTAGAAACACCTTCTGGAATAATCACATCTGCTAGTCGTTTTGTTGGTTCGATAAATTGATGATGCATTGGTTTAACAACTTCTAAATACTGTTGAATAATAGAGTCTAATGAACGTCCTCTTTCTTCAATATCTCTCTTAATACGACGAATAATACGCAAATCATCATCTGTGTCTACATATATTTTAATATCCATTAAATGACGTAAACGCTCGTCTTCTAAAACAAATAGCCCTTCTAAAATAATGACGTCTTTCGGTGCTTGTAAAATCACTTCCGAACTTCTTGTATGGTTCACGTAATCGTATACTGGTTTTGAAATAGATTCAAAATTGATTAGTTTTTGTAAATCTTGAACTAATAAATCTCCGTCAAAAGCATTTGGATGATCGTAATTTGTTTTTAATCTTTCTTCAAATGTTAAGTGATCTTGATTTTTATAATAAGAATCTTGTTCTAATAATAAAATCGACAATCCGGGAAATGATTCTAAAATCTTACGGCTCACAGATGTTTTTCCACTACCAGATCCACCTGTTACACCAATGACAATAGGCTTTTTATTCATAAGTTATTCCTTTCTAAAAAACAGCTTTTGACAAATATGATTTGTCAAAAGCAATTTATTATTTATTATTCACATATTTTTCAACTAAAGCTTCGTGTTCTTGTAATGTTTTCGCAAAATACACAATACCTGTTTTTACATCCGCTACAAAATAAAAATACTCTGTTTTATCTGGATTTAGTGTTGCAGAAATCGCATCTTCACTTGGCGAGTTAAATGGTCCTGGTCCATATCCTTTATATTTATATAGGTTATATGGTGAATCTACTTCTAAATCTTTAAATGTAACCAATTCTTTATGCTCTCCTAAAGCATACAACACACTAATATCTGATTGTAATGGCATATCTTGTTGTAAACGATTATCAAAGACACTTACAATTTTTTTACGGTCATCTGTTTTAACACCCTCTTTTTCTGCTAGAGAGGCAATCGTTAAGACTTGATGCACATCTTTACTACTATCAATCATCGCTTGATAATAATGTTGCATCACACTATCCATTTTTTTGACCATTTTTTCAATCATTGATTTTGCTGTATCATCTTTAACATAATCATACGTTGCAGGGAATAAGTATCCTTCTAATTTATATTTTAAATCTGTCATTTTAGACATACTTGTCAATAATTTTGGATATTTTTGGACTAATTCATTTACAAAAGTATCGTCTTTAATGGCTTCTAAAAACTCATCTTTTGTAATAGGTGTAGATTTGCCAATCGTTTCAGCAATTTGTGAAATTTGATCTCCCTCACGTACAAGTACCGTTGCTAAAACAGCATGGTCAGATGTTCCTCCACTTTTCAATACACCGATAATATCGTCAAGCGTCATAGATGGAGATAAAGCATAATTTCCTGCTTTTAAAGTCCCCACATCTTTTGTTTTTAAATAAAAATTAAACACTGTTGCATTGCGAATAATTTTCATTTCTTCTAATGTTTTAGCTAAATCTTTCATAGAAGAACCAACAGATACATTTACTTCAATTTTTTCTTTATTATTTGTATCATACGGTTGTAAATTGTACTGAATAGCCCCGTATGCTGTAATAGCCCCTATCGTTAGCACACATAAAACAATCGTTACAATAATAAAGACAATTTTTCTCGAAATACGGTTTTCACGATCGTATCTTTGCTTTCTCGTTCGTGTTTGTCTTTCTAAATCACTTTTATTATAAGACATAGTAACTCCTTTTTTTCCTATTTTAGTGTTATTATACTGCATATTTCTTCAATGTTTCAACTAAAGTTTTTATTTCTTCTAAAGTATTCATTTCTGAAAAAGAAATACGTAAAGATTCACTTGCTCTTTTTTCATCTTGAAACATGCTCAATAAAATTCTACTTGGTTTTAAACTTCCTGCAGAGCAAGCTGAGCCTGCAGATACCATAATACCCGATAAATCAAGCTGAATCAACAATTTACTTGCAGGAATACCTTTAAACCACACATTCACAATGGTTGGGACTTTTCTTGTTTCTTCCATAGAACCGTTTACTTCATAATCAATCTCTGTTTTGGATAATTCACTTAATAACGTTTCTTGAAGTTGTACTATGTGCTTTTGTTTGTCTGTCAAATGCAGTTGTGATATAGCTTTAGCAAATCCAGCGATACTTGCGACATTTTCTGTACCAGACCGAACGCCCTGCTCTTGTCCACCACCATGTAGCAACGGTTGTACACGAACACCTTTTTTCACAAATACAAATCCAGTACCTCGTGGCCCATGTACTTTATGGGACGATACACTGAGCATATCTGCGCCTAATTTTTTAACATCTATGGGTAAAATACCATAAGCTTGAACAGCATCTGTATGCAATAAAATATCTTTATCTTTTAATAATTCAGCAATTTGTTCGATAGGCTGCACTGTCCCAACTTCATTATTTACGTACATGACACTAATAAAACTTGTATCTGGTCGAATCGCATTTTTGACATCTTGAATAGAAATAACGCCCGATTTATCGACTGGCAAATACGTCACATCAAATCCTTTTTTTTCTAATTCTTCCACTGTATTTAAAACCGACGGATGCTCAATTACGCTTGTAATAATATGTTTTTTTGTCACATCACGATACGCCAAACTATGCAAAGCAAAATTATTTGATTCTGTTCCACCACTTGTAAAAATGAGTTCATCAGATGTTGCACCAATGGACATCGCCAAACTCGTTCTAGATTCATCTAATTTTTTTTTTGCTTGTCTACCCACTTGATATGTACTAGACGGATTTCCATAAACATTCATCATGGTATCTGTCATAGCACTAATAACGTCTGGTAGTGGTATTGTTGTTGCTGCATTGTCTAAATAAATCATATTTTTCACCTATTTCCATGACACATCAAGTGTTAATAACTGTTCTAAATTTTCGAGATTTTGTTTATCATGTTCAAAGACATCAGAAAATTCCATATTAGGCGACAACAATTTTTTTGCTTGTTGTACATATTTCTTGCCTTTTTTAAAATCTTTTTGTATATACAATACATACATTGCATGAAGCAATGGTTTTTGTGCCAAATACTTCATCAATGTTTTGTCTTTATATAAATTTGTTGCTTTTTCTATATCACCTGTTATGATATATGTTTCTAGTAAGATAGCATTGGACATCGCTCTTAAAATATCATTTTCTGTAAATGAACCGTAGTATTCCAAAGCTGTTTTTACTTCATCAAATTCTTTTTTATAAAACGCTTGAGTATAATACTGAATATAGGCTGCTTCTACTAAAATTCCTTTTTCTAATTCGGGTAATACCAATTCAAAATTTGTTAATTTTTCACTGTTTAATTCTGCTTCATATAGTCGATTATTTTCATAGAATAAATCAAAACGTTCAGGGTGTTTTTTTAACTCCTGAATACGAGCACCGTCTGTAATACCCATTGGAAAACTATTCATAAGAAATAAAAAGACATGCATCATTGCAAAAGGAACATATAACAAACTTTGACGAACGTAGGCTAAGCCAAAAAAGAGAATACAAAAACAAATATGTGTGATTAGTCCTCCACGAAGCATCCATAAAGAGTGGCTCTGTCTATCTTTTGCGATACCTGCATATTGTGCAGCACCACTAAAAATGGATGGTTTTTTTATGAAATGCCATTCTCCACCTTTTTTAAACCACTGAAATGAACCTATTCCTATGACTAGAGTACGATAACCTGTTACTTTCCCAAAAAAAGCATGTCCTAATTCATGTATGATATAAAACACATTTAAACTTATAAGATACACACAAAAATATAAGATAACTAAAGGTAATTCTTTCAAAGAGGCAGCAATAAAACCTGTTAAAAAAGCTGTTAAAAAAAATAAAATTGTTAGAACAATCATAAATCCTATTTTATACTTCTTATTCATACCAATCGTCCTTTTCTGTAAATAACATTTTTAACACATCTGTTGTCAATCGTCTTGATTGGCCTTTAGCTGGAAAAATATGCATCATCATCATTGGATTAAAGTTTGCTTCAATAATGCCATAACTAGAGTTAGAAGAAGCCGGTACTTTTATATCCGGAATAATTAAATCGACACCACACACTCTTGCAAACATCGCTTTTGTAATATTCTGTGCAATATCTTTATAACTACTATCCACCTCATCTGTCATATCAATAGAATCTCCACCCGTACTAATATTTGAATTTGCTCTTAAATACGCTATTTCACCTTGTTTTAAAACAGTATTCACAGTAAACCCTTGTTCTTTTAATTGAAGTTGCTCAATATCTGATAATTCAATTTGTTTCAGAGGTGTTGTTTTTCCATCACCTCGTAAAATAGATTGATTTTTCATATCGACTAACTCTTTAATCGAATGTAGCCCATCTCCAATTACATTAGCTGGTACACGTAATAAAACAGCTTTCGTTTTACCATCAATAACAAAGAAACGATATTCTGTACCCGCTATAAAGTCTTCAATCATGATTTCTTTATCTTCTTTCAAAGCAATCGTGACAGCTTGTTTAAAATCTTCTTTATCATGCGTCCCATTTTGGAAAATAGTGATACCTAAGCCATAGTTTGTTGATTTAGGTTTAATAACAATCGGTTTTCCAGACACAAGTGGAAATTGTTCCATTGCTTCATCAACCGTTTGACATTGAATGCTGTGCGGAACTTTAAAACCTGCTTTTTCAAGAACTTTTTTTGTCACAACTTTGTTTTCCATAATCAATGGTGAAATATAACTATCCTTACTTGTCATATTCCCATTTTTAACATATTCATCATGATTTTTGTATGTTAGTTTTAAAAATTGATCATGTTCATCTAACAACTCAACATGTATACCTTGTTGAATTGCATCTGCCATAAAGGCTTGTGTGGATAGTTCCATATTTGAAAAAGCACTCAATCCAAATGGTTTTTCAACTGCCTCTTTTTTGTACTGTTTTGCCAATGACAAACCTACTTCGAGCATATCTCCTTTTTCTTCATACAACATCCATAATTTTCCTCCGACTGTTTCCTCTGGATATAGAAGTTGATGCTGTTTTTCACGAATAATATCAATATCTTTTTGAGAAAACTGACAGTACTGTGCCATATCTAAAAATTGTTCAAATAACCATTGTCCTTCTTCGATATAAAGTGGTAAATCAAGTGGATGTGATAATGCTGTTTTTTCACTTTTTTCTTTACCTAGCATTATATTTTCATCGCTTTCTTCTAACCACAACATTAACATAATAAATAGATGAATAAAACGTGCATCTTTTTCCAAAATACCGTAAGGTGCAAAAGGATTTAAATCAAACAAGCGATATTCGACATATTGAATGCCTTTTTCTAAAAATTCAACAACAGACGATGCTCCTCTAAAGCGAACGCTTGAGTAAAATTCTTTTTCGGCAATTAGTTTTTTCGTATCTACAAGTTGTCTAAGCGACGTCACATAGTCTGTCAAACTATCAAAAGATACTTTAATATCGTCACTATTCACGTAGCCATATCGGCTTGCTCGAATACTTTTTACGGGTTTGTTTAAATGCTCATGATGGTCGTAATATTTTTCATCTACTAAAGAGGACGCTCCCAATAGATAAACCAATACCCATTGATAACGCATAAACCGTCGAGCAACTGTCATATAAACATTATTTTGAATATCTGAAAGGGTTTCGGTATCTTGTTTAAGTTGTTCTAAAAAGGCTGTTGAAAACCCCATATTAAAATGTATACCTGATACCATTTGTTTATATTTACCATATTTTTTAGATAGATACTCACGATAGGCAGTATCCGTTTCATTTAATTGTGCTTCTAAAATATCTGTTTCATGTGGCAGCAACATCGGCATACTTAAAGGCCAAATATACTCATCCTCTGGTAATTGTCGTAATGTCACTTCATGAATGGCACTTAAATATCTCAATGCATCTGTTTCTGATTGGGTTGTTGCTGTAATCAATTCAAGTTGTGATTCTGCAAAATCCGTTTGAATATATGGATGATATGCTCTATCTCCAAAGTTTTTAGGATGCAATGTTTTGGCAATATGTCCTGAACTTGTTACACGTTGCCCTTCTTTTTCAATACCAAATGTTGCTTGTTTAAAAAGACCTTGTAATTGTTTTTGTAAAATTCTCTGTTTCATTTTCTGACTCCTGTATCATTGTTTTTAACAACGCTAATTCAAGTAATAGGTGTTTATCCGTTGTGTTTGTTTTTAATGCATAATCCGTTTCTGATAATATTTGATAATAAACAATCATATCCTTTAAATGATAAGCACTCGACTGTTTCATCGCTAGTTGAACACGATATGGATGCTGTTTTAATTGTTTAATAATATCTTGTTGTTGATAGCCTTTTTTTTCTAAAATGGTGACTTGCATCAACAATCGAAACTGCCCTAATAATAAAGCAAGTAACTTAATCGGTTCTTCTTTTTGTAAAATCAGTTCTCGATAAATCAATAATGCCTGTTCCACATTTTTTTTCAAAACAGCCTCAACAAGTGTAAAGACATTATTTTCCAAATGTTTAGGCACTAGGGATAATACACTATCTTTTGTGATTTTCTTTGTATCCATTGTTGCTAAAAATAGTTTATCCACTTCATTCATTGCTAAAGATAATTGATAACCGACTCTCTCTAACAACAACGCCAAAACCTGTTTATCAATAGCATATCCTTCTGCTAAAATAACATCTTGTATAAAATGTGACGTTTCTTTTTCAGACAGTGGATTAACATCAATGTATTCTGCAACTTTTTTTAATTGTTTTACGACTTTCTTACGATTATCAACTGTATCAAAAGGAGCCAAAACAACTAAAATTGTATCTTGATTTGGTTCTTCTAAATAAGTTAAAAAAGTTTCTAACGCTCCGTCTGTAACAGATTTTGTTTTTTCTTGTAATAAAAAGGTAGGTTGCTCTAATAGAATAACTTTCTTTTCTCCAAAAAAAGGCATGCTCAATGCATCTTCCACAACATATTCTAAACTTGTATCTTGTGCATTATAAATAGAAATATTTAGCTCTCTTTCCTCTTGCGTTAACACATCATTTAAAAATGTTTGTTTGACTAAATTCATCAAATATGTTTCTGTACCTTGAACAAAGTATACCGGTTCTAATTGTCCTTTACGAATCTTTGATAATACTTTTTGCACTTTCTCACCTACTCTTCCATATTGTTGATATTGTATCATAAATTCAGCTATTCTTATATACGAATTGCTCTATAATCAATAGCACAAATTAAAAACCTCGCAAAGAGATACTCTCTTTGCGAGGTTTTTAATTTCTATATTCAATGAATAACCGTTTTGATTAACCTAATAATTGTTCTAATTCTTCTAAACGTTGTTCAAAAACAGCAAGTGCTTCTTCAATATATGTTGATTGTGTCATATCAACGCCTGCGTGTTTCATAACATCAATTGGATACGCACTTTCTCCTGCTTTTAAGAAGTAGAAGTATTGATCAATGTATTCTTGATTACCTGTTAAAATACGTGCCGCTAAAGCTGATGCAGCAGAAAATCCTGTTGCGTATTGGAATACATAATAATTGTAATAAAAATGTGGGATTCTTGCCCATTCTAATGCAATTTTGTCATCTTGTTCAACGACTGCATAATATTTAGCATTTAGTTCAGCATAAGATTGGGTTAAAAATTCATGTGTTAAAGGTACACCTGCTGCATCTTGTTCGTGCATGAAATGCTCAAACTCAGCAAATTGAGTTTGACGGAAAACAGTTCCTTTCACACCGTCTAAATAATGATTGATTACATATTGACGTACACGTGGGTCTGTTTCTGTTTTTAACAAATATTCTGTCAATAAGTTTTCATTTGTCGTTGATGCAATCTCTGCTAAGAAAATTGGATATTTTCCGTATGTATGATTTTGTGCTTGGTGTGTAAAATAACTATGCATGCTATGACCTAACTCATGGACTAATGTATAAAGTTGGTCGATAGAATCACGCCAGTTCATTAAAATATATGGTGCTGTGTCATATGAACCTGAAGAATAAGCACCTGTACGTTTGCCCTCATTTTCAATCCAGTCAATCCATCTTTCATCAAAAGCACGTTCTAATACAGAAAGATATTCTTCGCCTAATGGTGCTAATGCTTTTAATGTTGTTTCTTTCGCTTGTTCAATTGTATATTTTACGTCAACATCTTCTACTAGTGGTGTATACACATCATACATATTTAATGTTTCTAAACCTAATACTTTTTTACGTAAATTTAAATATCTTTGGAAAATCGGTAATTTATCATTAACGACTTTCACTAATGTGTCATACACTTCCTCAGGAACAAAATTACTTGATAATGCTTCTTGACGTGCTGATTTATAGCCACGAATACGTGCATTATAATTATGTCCTTTAACCGTTGTGCTTAATGTTGAAGCCAATGTATTTTTTACACTACCAAATGTTGTGAACATCATATTATACGCTTCTTGACGTAAAGCACGATTATTTGATTCTAATAATTGTGCATATAATCCATTTGTTAAGCGTTGTTTTGTGCCGTCTTCTGTTGTTACTTCCCCATGTTTCAAATCGGCATTCATCAGTTGTGCTGCAATATCTCCTGCTGCTTCCATCACTTCTGAAGAACCTGCAAGTAACGCTTCTTCTTTTTCAGATAATGTATACGCACGTTTACTTGTTAAACGTTCAAAGAAATGACGATACGTTGCCAATGTACTATTTGAACCAAAGTAGCTTTCTAATGTTTCTTCTGGTATTTCTAGAAGTTCTGGTGTAAAAGGTGCTGTTACTTCAGCAAATTTTACATATACACCGTATGTTTTAGCAAACATTGCTTGATACTTACCATTAGCTGTATCTTGGTCTGCTTTTAAATGTGCATAAATATATGCTACTTCAATACGACGCTCAAATTTTTCAACCGTCTGTAAAGCATTCAATAATGACTCTGCGCTGCTGCCTAATGTACCTTTTAATGCTTTAATTGCATCTAAGTCCTGTTCTAGTGCAGCAACTTCTTTTTCTTGTTCTTCATCTGATTTAAAAATAAGGGTTAAATCCCACGTTAACGCTTCTTCTATTTCATGTCTTTTTACTTGTTCTGCCATGATATCACTCCAATCTAAATATAAAAAATTATATCATACTTATGCTACCGTATCAAAAGATTGCATTTTTCTACATACAAATACCCCGACAGATACATCTGTCGGGGTATACTTATTTTTGTACTTCTTCTTTATAGTCACAATGACTACATACAATTTGTTTGCCACCACGTACTTTTTTCTCAATGAGATAGGCGTTGTCTTTCGGGCAATTTCTACCAACTGGTTTATCCCACGATACAAAATCACATTCTGGATAACATGAGCATCCATAAAAAATTTTATTTTTCTTCGATTTTCGTTCCAGTATTTCACCTTTTTGACATTGTGGACACGACACATCAATTTTTTTAACGATAGCTTGTGTATATCGACAATCTGGAAAATTACTACACGCATAGAACTTCCCAAATTTTCCGATTTTAATCACCATTGGACTACTACATTCTGGACAGTCAAACCCAGCGGGTTCATCTTTAATATCAATTTTTTCAATATCTGTTTCGGCTTTTTCTAAATAAAGACTAAATGGTTTATAGAATAAATCTATAACCTCTTGCCACACACGTTTTCCTTCTTCAATATCATCTAAATCCGTTTCCATTTCTGCTGTAAAATGGACATCAACAATATTAGGGAAAAATGTCGTTATCAATGTATTGACAATACCACCTAATTCAGTAGGTTCAAAACGTTTTGACACAAGTTTTACATAATAGCGACGTTGAATGGTATCTAAGGTTGGTGCATATGTTGATGGGCGTCCCACACCATTTTCTTCTAATACTTTAATTAACGTTGCTTCTGAATAACGTGCAGGTGGTTGTGTAAAATGTTGCGTCGGTTCAATATCTTTGCTTAGCACCACATCTCCAACAACTAATTCTGGTAATGTGAGTTGTTTCTCTGATTTTTTATCATCAGATGATTCTTCATACACTTTTAAAAAACCTGGAAACTTCACAACAGATCCATTCGCTTTAAATTGTACTTGGTTTTGCATTAACGTTGCTTGAACGGTGTCATACACAGCTTGTGACATTTGACTAGCCACAAATCTTGCCCAAATTAGCGCATATAATTTAAATTGTTCTTTTGTTAAATATTTTTCCAAACTCTCCGGTGTACGAAAAACACTGGTTGGACGAATTGCTTCGTGAGCATCTTGAGCTGCTTTACTATTTTTAGACGTCGTTTTCCCTACATATGCTTGCCCGTGAGTTTGAGTAATAAAATCAATCGCCTCTGTTTTGGCAACATCAGAAATACGTGTAGAGTCAGTACGCATATATGTAATCAACCCTACTGTTCCAGTACGACCAATAGACACACCCTCATAAAGTTGTTGTGCTATTGCCATTGTTCGTCCAGTTCTAAAATTTAATTTGCGCACAGCCTCTTGCTGTAAACTACTCGTTGTGAATGGTAACGCAGGCTGTCTTTTTCTTTCTTTTTTCACAACATCCGTTACTTGATAATCTCTACTTGTTAGTTTCTTTTGAATATCTTCTACATCTTCTTTTGTTTTCAACTCTACTTTTTTTCCATTTACACCATAAAATTGCGCTGAAAATACTTTTTTATCTTTTATAAATGCTCCAACAATTTGCCAATACTCTTTTGGTACAAACTCTTGAATATCTTTTTCTCTATCAATGATTAGTTTTAGAGCAACAGATTGGACACGCCCTGCACTTAATCCTTTTTTCACTTTCTTCCAAAGGATTGGTGAAATCGTGTATCCAACAAGTCTATCTAAAACACGTCTTGCTTGTTGTGCATCGACTAAACTCATATCAATCGGTCTAGGATCTTTAAATGCCAATTTAACAGCATCTTTTGTAATCTCATTAAACACAACACGGATATTGTCTTTTGGATTTAACCCTAATAAATAAGATAAATGCCACGCAATAGCCTCTCCCTCTCTATCCGGGTCAGATGCTAAGTAAACCTTCTCTGCCTTATCCGCATATTTTTTTAATTCTTTAATTAAATCTCCCTTACCACGAATCGAAATATAGTATGGCTCATAATTGTTGTCAATATCGACACCCATCTTACTTTTAGGTAAATCTCTTAAATGACCTTTACTTGCCACTACTTTGTATTGTTTACCTAAATATTTTTCGATTGTTTTCGCTTTTGCTGGGGATTCTACTATAACAAGATTTTTGTATGCCATATATCCTCCTCAATTCTCTTCATGTACATGCTTTTTGTGTATACTTCATTTATAACGTCAAAGTCGTCTTTCATCTTATGCCATTCTTTTTATATTGTCAACGGAAAATGCATCAGACACTCTCATTTTTCTGTAAGCATTTACAGAAAAAGGTTGATTTTTTGTTATTTTTTGCTATAATAAGGGCATAGATTTCTGAGATGTACGTCATATTTCTAATGTGTTGACCTTACATATTTTTATTGATTTAGGGATCCTTTAGATACATGTGATAACAAGCCCTTTCACTTGGTAGTTAAATAACATTTACTTTGGAGCCCACCTGTTTTTAAGCAGGTTCAAGACAAAGAAATATATCAAACGGCATCACCGGATGTCTTTCAAGGGCGTTTGCCCTTGTTTTTTTAAATAAAAAATTAGAACTACATTATTGGATTTGGAGTGTATGATTATGAACAAAAAAGAAATTCGACATCAACTTATTCGTTCGCTTGTATTAGAAAACAGAATCAGTACACAAGTAGAATTACAACAAGCTTTACGTGATCACGGTATTAAAGTAACACAAGCAACTCTATCCCGTGATATTAAAGATTTAAACTTAGTAAAAATTTCTTCTGATGAAGATTCCCAATATGTCATACATAGCTTTACAAAAATCAAATGGGAAGAGCGTCTACGTTTCCATATGGAAGACGCGCTTATCAATATTTTGCCAGTTCAACATCAAGTTGTCATTAAAACGATGCCTGGTGTTGCACAATCTTTTGGTGCCATTTTAGATGGCATTATGTTCCCCGAAGCGATTGCTACAATTTGTGGAGATGATACATGCCTTATCATTTGCAAAGACAATGAGCATGCTCTTCTTTGCTTCGATCGTCTAAAACAATACGCTCCACCTCACTTTTTTGAGTAACCAATCCAATAGTTCTATTGTAAAAAATAAAATCTTGATAAAGACATCTGCGATGTCTTTATCAAGATTCAGACTGTTGACAAAGTAAGAGTGTCAACAGTCTTTTTTCGTATCAGACGTTAAGTTATACGGCTTACCACGATGTACACGATACATCGCTCGTTCTCTACTACGTGCGAGAACGAAGCCATTCGTACCACAACGTCTGATACAATAATAACGCTTAAAAGTGGTATAATAGAGATAAGAAAAAGGAGGAAGAAATCTATGTTTTATAAAGAAACTCACCCAAATGATGAAATCATATTAAACACATTGTCCGAATTAGTACCAAAAGACCATTTACTACGTAAAATTGATAAATCAATTGATTTCAATTTTATTTATG